>CAIVKO010000065.1 GCA_903906515.1 Akkermansiaceae bacterium | reverse complement strand
ACCACGATCGACATCCTGTCTCTCGGCCTCCCTCCGTTGTGGCGGCCCGCGAAGCTATCTCCCCACCCCACCCCACGTCAACTCATTTTCATCACTTTTTTCACTTTTTTTCTCCTGAACTTCTAAATCACTGAAATTCAAGCAACGGAATGATCTCAGGTAAGAGGGTGAAAATACGATCCATTACCATCCGATTCCATGACTCAAAAGCCCGGAAAATGCGGGAGAAACGCAGGAATTAAGGCTATACCCTCGATTTCGATCAGCCATCCTGGGCGACAAACCGGGGCATGAACCAGGACATAAGGCACCAAGCCCAATCTTTCCCGCAAGGCAGTATCCACAACAGCTCCATCCGCAGGATCCCTCAAATAGACCAGAATCACCGCGAGATCTGCGAGATCTGCATTCGCATTTTCTAACAATGATTCGATATTCTCAAGAGTCCGGCCGAGTTGTCGAATCACATCGCCTTCATGAAGAATGCGTCCGGTGTGGTCGATGCTGGCGGTACCGGAGATATATACATGTCGTCTATCAGAAAAATCGACGACCGTCGCCCGTTCGAAGGTGACTCCGTATTCATAGGTGGGGCAAAGATGTCCAGGTGCTGAAATATAGACCAATTGATCGGCGTGCAGGCCACGGATCGCATACGAGTCCAGAGCCACCTTGGCCTTCACTTCCGTATGGGTGCCTGCGATGCCTGTGCTGGCGATGTAATGGGTATCCGCATTCAATCCGTGGGTATGGAAAAAATCGCGCCTGGCCTCCACCAGTCCGTGGTAGTCCGCATCGATGTTTTGCAAGAACCACCATGTGCGCACCACATGATCGGCCATGTTCATGGACTGCGAATGCAGCCATGCGTCATAGTCTTCAAGTATGCGTAAGGTTTGCCCGTTAGATTCGGTGACACTGCAACCGGTCATACCAACCGTCCAACAGTGGGTGAGCGGCCCGCGACGGCATAGGAGAGTATTACCCTCAATCGATTTCTCGGGAGACACTCCGCCATCCGAGAAATGATATGCCCAGAGTGCGAACTTGGCTGCGGGCAGCGGTGACTGGCCTACAAGTGAAACCGCGCACCCACGTCCGGCAAGCGAACCAAGCAATGGATGATTTGCAATATCAGACTGGTTCACCACATCGCTGCAAAACACCCGGCGAAAGATAGAGGACGAAGCGGAGATACCCATGGAATCGAGCACGTGTTGATAGGCCAGCGCGAGGCGTGATACAGCGTCGCCGCCTCCGTCGGTCAGGCAAACTGAGACATGGTATTCCGTAGCGCCCTCCGCACTACTGAAACGGGACACTCTGGCAGTGACGTCGAGATCGGAGCAATCGACTGAAAAATATTCCACAGCGGCCTCGCAAGTGGAAATACTACCGGAATTTTTGGAAGTTTGGAACGGATGATTGGGAATGCTCATGGAGTTTTTGGTGAGGTCAGTATGATGGGAATGGCTGGCAGGACGGCGATGGCGAATTTTTGCGCTTTTTTCTTTGCGGGTCCGGAATTTACGCCTTTCGGTCCTTCGGAAAAAACATCGATGATAAAATTGGTCTCGAGGCCGGCCTTGGCAACGGAGACATCGGCGGTAACATTAAAGGCGATTCCATTTGGAGTTTTTCTCAAAGGAGAAAGACCGATACCCGGCGGAGCCTCGCTCGGTTCCAATTCCAAGGGTTGGCTGGCGATCCATCTCGGGAGATTGACCCGCACTTCCGCCGAGCCACCCACCGGAACGCGCAGGGGGCGAGGGCAGTCCAGATCCATCGGCGGGCGGTTGCCGCGCCCCGGAGCAATGCAAACCAACCATTCATCAGATGGCACGAGATGCCTCCAGAGAAATGCCTGCATCACATCATCCGCTGCTGCCGCCGTGCGCGTGACGGTTTTTCCGCTGGGTCCATCGGCAGTGCCGGTGAGAAGCGGGGAAACCAGGCCTGCTGCGGTCCGCTGCGGAATGGTAAGAGTCACCCTTACCTGAGAGACCCCGACGGGAATCCTAGCTCCTGATAAAACGAACCCTGGTGGGGCGTTCTTCAATCCCAGACGAATTTCACCGGTGAAACCATCGTTGCGCAGCACATGCACCCGCATCGGCACGTTGGCCCCGGGCGTCACATTGACAACTGATGGAGTCACCCTGAGTTCAAAATCCGGACTGGCCTCGCAGATGCGGAGGCGATAGGCAAACTCAGGTCCGCCATGGGATTGTGTGTCCGCAATGCGTATGAACAACGGGCCGTCCGCAGGGATTTTCATTCGCACACGGGAGTCGGCATAGTGGGTGAGCAGACCATCGCCCAAGTGCAATGTGCCGTCCGTCTCCATCGAGTCGTCGTTCCACGCGAGTATCTTGCCAGACTCATCACCCACATGGACCACCGAATCGAGCGGAGAACGCAGGCGGCGCGCGAGCACCTCCACAAGCATCTCCATGCCCTTTCGGCCCTCGACACGGTAAACATCGACATCCCCCGGTTTTTCGATGCGTCCATTGATCACGCAGGGAAAAGGGACTGCGCTGGCGGAATCGGAGTCATTGTTAGATCCTGTTTCGGTGATCTCCGGTAATGAATCAATGGCATAGGGCACATCGTTAGACACACAGCATCCGCCGCTCATGCGGGTGGTGCGTATCTGCTGCCCGCCCGCCGAGGTGTCCAGCGCCAGTTTGGCGACCGGAAGATTCCACCCACGCAAGGCGATTTCCGCCGACTCACCCTGCCGTGCACCCAACGGAAATGAGGAGGTGACAAATGGCAACTCCCCGACACTGACTCGATAGATGAAATCCTCGCGCCCACGGAAGAGCGAATCACGCACTTCCAGCAAATAATCGCCATCGTCCGGGATCCTGTAGCAAAGCACCGGATCCGGATCAAAGCGAAAATCATCGCCGTATGCCACCTCACGCCCCTTCGCATCGCGCACGGACACCGTCATTTGGAACCATCCTGGCACGGCATCGGCCAGATACGGGATCAACGCTCGCGCCTGTCCCTTGATGACGATGTTCTGTCCGCGTTTGGCATGAAAACGAAACTGATCGACATCGCCGGATTGGATCTGCCCGTTGAAACAGCAGGGAAGAGATGCTGCAGGGCCCGCGAGAAATTTGGCATCTGAGTCCGGCTCATTGGGTTCATACTCCCGAACTTCGGTTAGACTTCCGATTTCAAACCGCAGCGGGTTACTCAATCCCTGGGGGCTGCTGAAGCGGATCTCACGCATTCCGGGGCGGGCATTGGCGGCGACCTTGATTTCAATGCGCGCGATTTCCGCGAATTGCGGGTTGGGTTGCTTGCGGTCGAAGCGTTGTAAAATCGTCGTCCAATGTTTGAGAGTCCGCAGGTCCATGGTGTCCAGCAAATCCAGCAGCGGGGTTTCCGGGAGCTCGACTTCAGGTGCGGGTTTCCCATCCGCAGAGGGTTTTGGCGCAGCGGGTTTTGGAGGGACTGGAAAACCTTCGAGTTGCGCGCGGCGGCAGGCGATCTTCCATCGGATCAGCTCACGCTGTTCCGGATCGATTTTCCGCATGGGACGATAGGTCTTGATGATTTTAGCCTCCACGCCCGTACCGGAAAACCTGACTTCGCTCAGGTTGCGGAGGTTCTGGCCACCGGCGAGGATTTCCACCGTCGTGCCCACACGGGCACCCGCCGGGCTCAGATAACCCACGTGGGATTCGCTCCGCGCGATTTGGCCGCGGGCGGTCACGCAGGCCGCCAGCCAGAGAAGCACGAGAATGATTCGGTGGGATCGCATAAGATGATTCACATGATTTCCTTGAGGCGGCCCTTGCCACCCTCGAATCCCGGCATTCCCCCGGGCATGACTTTCAGATCCTGTCCGAGGGGATTTGGCAACGGCCCTTCCGGATCGATTCCCATTCTCTCACAAATACTTCCTAACAAATCATTCGGGTGCACCGGGCGTTCCACGACATTCGAGCCGGTGGAATCGGAGGCCCCCACGACGTGACCACCGGTGAACCCACCGCCGGCGAGCACGGAGCAGAAGCAGTTTCCGAAGTGGCCGCGTCCGCCATTCCATGGTGCTTCCCAAAGGATTTTCGGCGTCCGGCCGAACTCGCCTCCCCACCAGACGACGGTGCTTTCCAACAACCCACGATCGGATAGATCCTGGAGCAGAGTTGCAAATCCCGCATCAAGCACCGGCAGTTGGCGGCGCATGGTTTCGAAGTGCTGCTTGTGAGTGTCCCAGCCTTTGTAATTGATCGTGACGTATGGGACGCCCTGCTCGACAAGGCGGCGGGCCATCAGGCAGGACTGCCCGAAAGTGTTGCGTCCGTAGCGGTCGCGCAAATCGTCTTTTTCCTGCGAAAGATCGAAGATCTTGCGGGAATCGCCGAGGATCAGCTCGTAGGCTTGATCCTCACACTTGTCGAGTTCGTGGAAATGGAGTTCGGCAGGCATCGCGCGGCCGAGAGTATCGATGCGGTGCAGGAGATCGCGGCGGCGGCGCTGGCGTTCGTCGCTGATGCCTTCGGAGACCACACCCTCGACGGCGAAACGGGTCTGCGCGGGATCGCCGCCGGTTGCGAACGGCTTGTATTTCGGTCCGAGAAATCCGCACTCGGAAAACCGCCCCTGCGTCGTTGTTAGAACAACATACGGAGGAATGAGTCCCTTGTATCCGTTATCGTATCCCTTGAATGAGGAAACGATGGCTCCAAGACCCGGCCATGAAAGCCGGTCCGGCTGGCGTCCAGTCTGCACGATGTAGGCCGCGGTTTCATGACCGTTGTTGCCGTGCGTCATGCTCTGGATGATCGAATATTTATCCGCCTGTTTTGCCAGTGACGGCAGCATTTCGCCGATCCTCATGCCATCGACATTGGTCGCCAGAGGCTTGGTGAAGGGACCGATGTAATCGCGACCCGCATCGGGTTTGGGATCGAAGGTATCGAGATGGGAAGGTCCACCCCACATCCAGATTTGGATCACGGACTTGGCCGGTTTTTTGATCACCGAAGGAGTGACTCCGGCATGAGCTGCCGCCATTCCAGCCGCGCCGTAAACGCCGAGTTTCAACCACTCGCGTCGGCTGATGCCCTGATCGGAAATGATGGGGTTCATGGTGTGCTCGGGGTTTGGAAAATCATGGTTTCAGTGCCGGTAAAGAAACTCCTTGGAATTGATCAACGCCCAGACAAGGTCATCGATCATTTCCTTGTTACCGGATTTCGAGGGAATTCCTTCGGCAACGACTGCTCGCAGCTCCTCGGGCAGCGGTGACCGCGAGAGAACCTCCATCCAAATGGCGCTGACGAGATCGGCCACTCCCCCGCGGTGGTCGCGCACGAGCGTTTTCAGACGCCAGCTCCTTTCGATTTTCGATTGGATCTGCGAGGAGTTCAGCAGGTAGAGGCGCTGGGCAGATGAGACCCGGTTGTTGCGCTCCATGAGCATGCCGGAGTCCCGCTGCGAGCGGCCGAACATTTCCAGGAACGAACTGGTGATGGATGCGTCCGCCAGATTGACCGAGCGCGCGCTTGCCGGAATGCGGGTGAAGGGCTCCGGAATCGGACTGTCGTATCCTTCCACGGTTCCCGTCAACTGGCAGAGCGCATCCTGCAGGACTTCCGCTTCGAGACGCCGCACCGGATAGGAGGCGAACATCGCCTCCGCACGCGGGTCATCGCAACTCGGCACGGGCGAGAGCTGATAGACGCGCGAGCTGAGGATCAGCCGGAGCAGTTTTTTCTGATCGTATCCATTTTCAACAAACTCCTTCTCCAGATATTCGAGCAGTCCGGCCACGCACGGAGGATTATCCACCCTGATGTCATCCGCTTCGTGAACGATGCCGCGTCCGAAAACCCACGCCCATGTGCGGTTCACTGCGGCCCGGGAAAACCAGCGATTGCCCGGCTCCATGAGCCAGTTCGCGAATGCCACGCGGGGGTCGTCTCCCGGCGAAACCTTCACTTTTCGCCCATCCGGCAGAATCGTTTCGAGCGGACCCGTCGGTGCCGGATCAAGACAAACGACCTCTTCCTTCCATTCCGCAGTGGGCTTGTATTTCAGCCGTGAAAACAAACTCTCAATGCCGCGCCGCCGGTCCTCCGGCCACTTCTCGATCCGGCTTCCCATGAACGTGAGGGCGACGGCGTCCGACACAGGTTGCGGACCCCTGCCCTGCACCGCGCGGAAGAAGTTCACCTGAGGCACCCGGAAGTTGCTGCCGCTGGATGTCAGAAGCTCACGAGCCATGCGGTCGTAGGGCATGTTGCTGCCCAACGCATCGCGGATCCATCTTTCATACGCCTGCACCGCATTCGGCCATAGATTGATGGGAAACTCGGATTTCACCCGCAGCAGGTCACACCATTTCATCGACCAATAATCGACATATTCATCCCGGGCGAGCAGGGAGTCGATGAGCACCATGCGTTTGTCCGACCGCTTGTCCTGAAGAAACGCGCGTGCTTCGCCAGCCTCGGGAAGCATGCCCAGCACATCGAGAAACACCCGCCTCACAAACACCTCGTCGGAACACGGACGGGCGGGAGTCAATCCCGCCTTGCGCAGGGAACCGAACACCAAATCATCGATTTTCCCGCTCGCCACCGCAAAATCATCCACCTCGTATGGGGAAATCCGGGATTTTTCAGCACCTTGCAAACCATTAAAAAGGGACACGAAGACCCCAATCAGGCACAGATGATGAAGCGTTCTCCTCATGGTTTCGACCACACTCGCTATGGCTTTCCCGCGGGAGCAGGATACGCACAGCGAATAAAACCCCTTTCAGACCAAATAGTTCCGCCAAAAATGTGGCGGTCATTGGTCAGCGGGGAAGAGTAAGATGAAGAGGACTAAAGATCGGTTTCACACTCCGTGACCTTCTGTTCATAAAAACTGTCGGTAAGCAGACCGTCTTCGTATAGGATTTTGAGTTGTTTCAGCCTGCCGAAAATTTGCTGTGCTGTGAACTTCGGCTTGGGAACTGCAGGTGTGCCGTTGGCCGGCGCGGCGACATCTGCCGGACGGATCGGTGGTTTAGTGCCGGGCGCAGGCGGGCCCACGAACGGTGGTGCATTGAATGGAAGGGGGTGTTTGGGCTGCGGTTGGATTTTTGAATCGTAAACGAGGACTTTCAAATCGTTTGCGGGCACGAGATGCCGCCACAAGAATGCCTGCATCCGATCTTCGGCCGGCACGGCATCACGGGTGGTCTCCTGCGTACCGAGCATGGCGCTGCCCACGATGGAAAGCTCGACGGGCGTAGTTGTCGGTGTCGCACTACCCTTGAAGTAGAACTTCGCTAGCGGTTGGTTTTCGGGGATGGTCACCGGACCTGCGGTGAATTCCGGCGGCGGATTTTTCAGGGTGAGTTTGATGGGGCCGGTGAATCCATCCTTGCGCACGGCGTAAACGCTGACGGTCGCTCCGGTCTTGATCGCGAAGCTGGCGCTGGAAGGCACAACGCGCAGCTCGAAATCCGGGCGCGGCGCGCTAATCCGCAGGCGGTAGCTGTATTCCTCGCCCGAGTGGCGGGCGGTGTCGCCGATATGGACGAAATAAGTGCCGTCCGCAGGCAATTGCGTCATCAGATAGGAATCCGCGTGATGGGTGTTCGTCCCTGCGGTTAGATCCTCGCAATCGTCATTGAAAGCAATCACCTTTCCGGTTGCGTCGGTGAGCTTGATTACCGAATCCAGCGGAGAATCGAGCCTGCGGGCCCGCACTTCAATGACCACCGGATCATTCGCCTTGCCGGTGAAACAGAAAACATCCCAGTCGTCCGGCTTTTCAATGCGTCCGTTGATGATGACGGGTAGCGTGACCTGCTGGGCGTCCGCCGTTTTATTGTTAGGTTCTTTTTCGAGCGCTTCCGAAAGCGTATCCAGCTCGAACGGCACACGATTCGAGACGAGGCCTGTTTTGTTCGCGGAAATTTCAACGACACCGGGGCCGGCATTGGCGGGCGGCATGTCCAGCTTCGCGCCGGAGAGTCCCCAACCTGGGATTTTAGATAGCCGCGCCGCACCTACGGGCCCGCCCAAGGGAAAAATGCCAGTGATGAAAGGCATCTCGCCAATGGTGATTCGATACACGAAATCCTCTCGTCCGCGATAGATGGCATCGCGGATGGCGCAGACATACTCGCCGTCTCTTGGCACTTCGAAGAGGATCACCGGATCGGGTTTGAACTGGTAGTCGTCGACGTATGCCTGCTCTTTTCCGTTAGCATCGTAAAGTGCGAGCACGGGTTGGAACCAACCGGGAACAGCATCGGCGACATACGGGATCAACTGCCGCGCCAGAGTAGAAATCACCAGACGTTGGCCCTTCTTCGCTTGGAAACGGTAGCGATTGACCTCGCCGGATGCGACCTGGCCGTTGACCGTGCAAGGCAGTGTGATGCTCCGCTCCGCCTCCTCGGGCGGACGCTTGCGTAGAGCGGATGCTTCCTTCCCTAACACCTGGAGCGTCGCGGAAATCATCGGCTTGCGACTGGACTCCGGAACCTGACCGACCATGAACGACAACGGATTTGAAACGCCGCGTGGCGTGGCGAGGCGCAGTTCCCTCCTTCCCGGCGGAGCGTCGGCGGCAAGAGTGACTTCGACCAGGACAATGCTGGCGATCGACGCACACGCGGGGGTCTGCACCGCTTCTCGGGTCCGCTGCTCGATTTCCGCAGCAAGGCTCTTCGCGACACCCTGCTTGTCAGTCTCCGGGGATTTCACCGCGGACATCTCCGACATCATCGCCGGGTTTTCCGCTGCCATCGCTGGGGCCATCGCTGGGGCCATCGTCGGATCTGCGGATGATGGTTTTTTCTTCAGCGCTTCCAATTGTTCGTTCAGCAACTGTACCTCCTGATTGTTCATGCGCCGGTAATAATCAACGACACGGGCGGTGACGCCCGGACCGGTGACGAGCACCGTATCGACCGAGTCGAGGTCCTGTCCGCCGAGCCTGACTTGGAACGTCGTGCCCTGTTGGCCACCGGCGGGATAGACGTAGCCGATGAACGGCCGCTTCTGCGCGTGCAGTGCCGGAGCCACGACCATGAAAACCACCATGGCCAGCAGCGCGATCCTGTTTGATTTCCGGCGCATCACATGATTTCGGTTAGGAGACCGCCGGACTTCGCGCCTTCCGCGGCCGATGGAAGAACATAGGCCTCCGTGCCCATCGGGTGAGGAAGCCTGGCCTTCGTGTCGATGCCGCTCAACGCGTAAATGCTCCCTAACAAGTCCACCGGATAAACCGGACGATCCTGCACTTCCTCGGCCCGCTTGTCGGACGAACCGACGATGTGTCCGCCCCTGAATCCGCCACCGGCGACGAGCGAGGTGAAGACGTTGCCATAGTGGTTGCGTCCGCCATTCCACGGTGGTTGCCAATCGACTTTCGGTCCGCGGCCAAACTCGCCGCAGCACCAAACGATGGTGGATTCCAGCAAGCCGTGGTCATGCAGGTCCTGGAGCAGCATGGCTATCCCCTGATCCAATTGCGGGCACTGGCGGCGCATCGTGGAAAAGTGGTTGCTGTGCGTGTCCCAGCCGCCGGGATAGTTGATGACGACGTATGGGACGCCGGCCTCGACCATTCGGCGTGCCGCGAGGCAATCCTGCCCGAAAGTGTGGCGGCCATAACGATCGCGCAGCTCGGGTTTCTCTTTTGATAGATCGAACACATCACGGCCCTGCCCCAAGATCAGTTCGTACGCCTGTTTTTTCGCCTCTTCCGATGCGGCGATTTGCGGGCTGGCGGCCATGGCGGCACCCATCGTGTCCATCTTCTTAAGCAGATCGCGCCGGGCCAACTGCCGTGCGTCGGTAATGCCGCGCGAAATGACACCCTCGACTTCGAAGCGGGCCGCGTTGGGATCGCCGCCGGTGGCAAAGGGTTTCATCCTCGGTCCGAGGAAGCCTTCTTCCGAAAAGCGTCCCTGCGGTTGTGTTAGAACCACGTAGGGCGGGATCAGGCCTTTGTAGCCCGGACTCTTGAAGTGAGAGAACACCGCACCGACGCTCGGATAAGCCAGCCGCTCGCCGGGAGCGTGCGCGGTTTGCATGAGGTAGGCCGCCGTTTCATGGCCGTTGTTGCGGTGGGTCATGCTGCGGATGAGCGAAAACTTGTCCGCCTGCTTGGCCATGTTGGGAAACAACTCGCCGAGCTGGATGCCGTCCACGTTGGTCGGGATCGCCTTGCGGAAATCGCCCATGTAGTCATAGCCGGCATCGGGTTTCGGGTCCCAGGTATCGATGTGCGACATGCCGCCCCACAGGAAAATCTGGATCACCGATTTAGCCTTGGCCTTGATCGCGGGTGTTGTGCCTGCGTTGGCCACCGGAGTGGCGCTGCCTACCACGTTGCCGGCACACAACAAACCCGCCGTTCCGAACAGGCCGAGCCGCATCGACTCGCGGCGGTTCATGATGTGCCCCAGGCTCAGGTTCATGCCGTATGGATGTTCCGGGGCGGTGTTGAGTCCGGGTTGCGTGCTCATGATGTCCAGATGTGGTTTTTGTTAGTGGAGATAAATGAATTCCGTGCTGTTGATGAGCGACCACGCGAGATCCAGCCAGTCTTCGCGGCGTTTCACGATGATCGGCGGAACGGGAACGGGCTTGTTGGCAGCCGCTGGTTGGCCGGGTGCCGCGGGTTTGGCTGGAGGAGCGGGTTTCCCGGGTTTCGCCAAACCGTAGGTTCCGATGATTTTCACTTCGTCCGACGTCGGAAAACGGGACAGGATCGTTAGATAAAGATCATCGATGATTTCGGACTCTTTGCGCGATGGATCCAGAAGCGATTTGAGTTTGGCGCTTTGCTCCATCTTGCGCTGGATGCTGCTGGAGTTGAGGAGATGCAGCCACTGGGCAGGAAGCGTTTTGTTGTCGCGCTCCCTGAACAACCCGGTGGCGCGGGCGGAGCGACCGAACAGCGCGAGGAACGGGCTGGTGATGCTGCCGTCCGGAAGCGCGATCGCCGGTTGGTCTTCAGGAATGTAGGTGAACGGTTCCGGGATCGCGCTGGTGTAGAGATCCGTGGATCCGGTGATCCGGTTGAGCGCATCGATCAATACCTCCGCGTCCATGCGGCGCAGCGGATAACTCGCGAAATTGGCCTCGGCTTTCGGCATTTTAAACCGGGGCGTGGAGGAAAACTGATAGACTTGGGAGTTCAGGATGACCTTGATGAGGTGTTTCATGTCATAATGGCTAACAACCAACTCGCGCTCCAGATACGCCAGCAAGGCCGGATTGCTTGGCGGATTGTCAGGACGGATGTCGTCGGGCTCGTGGATGATGCCACGCCCGAAGATCCACGCCCAGTAGCGGTTGACGAGACTGCGGGCGAACCACGGGTTTTTCGGAGCGAGCAACCATTCGGCGAAGACCTCACGCGGATCGCGATCCGACGACAGTTCGATTTTCCTGCCATCCGGAAAAATTGCGGATCGCGGACGAACCAGGGCCGGGGTCGGCGCTGGAGCTACCGCAGGCGGTGGCGTGGGAGTTGCGGCGGGTGGCGGAGCAGGTGGCGATTTGTCATCGGGTTTCGGCGCGGGCGGCGGAGGTGGCGGCGAGATGGCCGCGCGTCCGGGTGCCGTGTTTCCCGCAGTCGTGCTGGTGCCCAGCGGGTCCCAGAACACATGCTCCTCCTTCCACTCGTTCGTCGGCTTATAGCCGATCTGTGAGAAAAACGCCGCCATACCTTCCAGCTTGACCTTCGGCCATGAGTCGGTCCGCGTTCCCATCAAGGTCACGGCCACGGCTCCGGCGATTCCTTTCGGCGTCCGGTTCTGGATGGCCCGGTAGAAATTGACCGGACCCACCCGGAAATTGCTGCCGCTCGATGTGAGGAGCTCACGCGCGAATTGATCGTATGGTTTGTTAGAAGTGATCGACGCCCGAACCCAGCGGTGATATGCCTGTGCCGCGTTGGGCCAGAGGTTGACGGGAAACTCGGCCTTGATACGTAACGCATCGCCCCAGCGCATCGCCCAGAAGTCGGCGAACTCATCGCGCTCCAGAAGCCGGTCGATCAGCAGGCGGCGTTTGTTCGCAACGTCGGGGTCATTGATGAAATTCCTCGCTTCCTCCACCGTCGGCAGCGTGCCGATCACATCGAGATACACACGCCGCACAAACACCGCATCCGAACATAGGATCGGCCTGATGCCCAGCGTCGCAAAATTCGCCGCCACCAGCTTGTCGATCGGTTCCACCGGTGCCGGCGCGACCGCGCTTTCGAATACGTTCAACTCCACGTCGAGCGACACCCGTGGTTTTTGCTCGCCTTGCAAACCATGGGTAAGGGTCAAGACGCCCCAAATCAGGCACAGGTGATGAAGCGTTCTGCTCATGGTTTAAGTCGCACTCGCTCTGCTTTTCCAGAGATCGAAGCGTATCACGCGGAAAATCCCCTTACAACCGGAAAAGTGGGGATGGTCATTGGACAGCGGTCAGCGGCCAGCAGTCATCAGGGAAGAGGATTGATTGACGAATGACGATAGTTGATTTTGGATTTTTGATGTGACAGAAGGGGCGTCACTTGCACTTTTTTCTGCGATTTACCATGGGGAGAACACAGAACCGAATCGGGCCGGATGCACGTTCATGATTCCAGATTTCCCTTGTCAAATCTTAGATTTTTGAGCCAGAGTTTCCCTTAAGTTTCTTGGATCTCACGTCCGGAGATGCTACGAACAAGAAAAACAACCCATGCTAGATAGACGTACTTTCATCACAGGCAGCATGACGGCGGTCGGTGCCGCAACGCTCTGCGGCAATGCCCGGGCAGAACAGCAACGTGCCAATGTATCATCAGTCGGTGGTTACAACTACCAACTACCATCCTTCAATAAAGGCAGCCGCCTTCTATTCCAGGGCGATTCCATCACCGACATGAACTGGGGACGCAATCAGAGCGATCGCAATCACTATCTGGGTCATAGCTACGTGTATCTTATTGCAGCAAGGCTTGGTGTTGACATGCCGGAGGCGCAGTTGGACATCTACAATCGCGGCATCAGCGGGCACACGGTTGCCGACCTTCGCAAGCGCTGGCAAAAGGATGCGGTCGAGATGAAGCCTGACGTTCTGAGCATTCTCATCGGCACCAATGATGTCGGCCGAGGTGTGCCGGAAGAAGACTTCGAGGGCGACTACCGAAAGATCCTTGATGTCAGCAGGAACTCGAATCCCGAATTGAGACTTATCCTGCTGGATCCCTTCGTCCTGCGAACTGGAGCCTTGAAGGACGAGAAGACGTGGTCATCCCGCCGCAGTGCCACTGACAAACTCGGCATTGTTGTCGCCCGACTGGCAAAAGACTACAACGCAGTCCATATCAAGACTCAGGATATTTTCGATTCCGCAGCGAAGGTGGCGACTCCTGAACAGTGGATCTGGGACGGGATACACCCTCTCCCGCAAGGCCACGAACTTATCGCGCGCAACTGGCTTCTTGAAGTCAGCACCCGCTGGCCTCAGGCATGACCAGAAGATGCGGAAACTAATTATTGCATCTCTAGTTTCAAGTTTGAAGCGCGACAACGGGTAGCTGATAGCATATCTCGTTCGGAGGCTCACTTCAACTTCTCATCGATTTCACCCCACTTCTTGTCCGTCGCCATTACGAATCGGCACTTTCCGCCGCTCAGTTCCGCCCAGAGGTCACCCATATCCCGGTCCATCTTGGCACCGGCATAGCGGTCGCCGCCTTTGTATTCCACGACCAGAATTGTCTTGTCCGGCAGACGGCAGACGAAATCCGGATAGAACCGCCCTTCAGCCGTTTGGAGATAAAACGAACTGCATGGTTTTCTAACCAGATTCCTCACCCAGAAGTCGATGCGTCCGCGCGTCGCCCATTTTTCCAACTCACACGCGCACAGGTATTCCTCTTTTGAATCGAAGTCTCCGATTCTCGGGTAGTAGTGGTGCTGAAAGTCGGCTTCGCCGAAACGTCCGTCGTAATCACGATCTGGTGCGTAGGAATCCGGGTGGAATTCGAAACGGTAGCTATCATCTACCTTGATGCGCTCCGCTCGATCATCTCCGAACAACAATTGCTGATAGGCTTTTCGGACGGCGGCTTTCCGCAAATCCTTGATCTGAGCCTCGATCAATTGCCGGATAAGAAACTTCTGTCGATTCGCACGGGCCAGATCGTAGCCATCGTACTGGAGCAATTTCCCCAGCCATGATGAAACGAAGGTATTCTTGCTGGCATGGGTTGTGTAGGGGTCCGGCAGGTTGCGGCAAATCCACGCCGCGAGCCGCGCTTCCGTCCAATGCTCCGGGCGATAGGCCAGGCCAAGGTCGCGCTGCAATTCCGCCATGAAACGGATCTTCACCTTGCCCTCGTCGATGTCGATCATGCCACCGTCCCGCACGGAGTTCGCCAGATTCAGTTGCTTGAGAAAATCGGCGTCCGGCGACGCATGAGCAGACGGCAGATCCCATGGATAATCCAACACCTCGGGATCGTCGAAAAGCACCAACTCCCCGTGCACCATCACCGCCATCTGTGGCACGCGGAAATCAAGTCCGCGTTCCGAAGGGGATTGGAAAACCGTCACCGCATTCGTTCGACTGGCCACGCCCGCCTGCTCGATGAGTTCCTTCGATGCCTCCCAGACCACGCTGTTTTTGAGAGTCTCGGTTTCTTGCGCGGTGAGCGGACTGGAAATCGTCAGCACATGCTTCTTCGCGTCCCATGTGATTTTCGCCTTCGTGATTTTCGGCAAATCCTTGAGGTCAGGCTTTTCCGGCAGGTTCACATCCACCGGTGTGATCGTAATCCGGCCCGATCCGACATCCAGTTTCCCTTGCTCCGTGCGACCTGCCGTAACGAATGAAGCCGCTTCCCGAGTTTCGAAACCCGCACCTTCCACCAACCGGTCCCGCAAGGCGTTCGCGGTGCTGCTGAAATCATCCGAAACCACATACGAATAGCAGCGGTTCAAAGCCGCCGTCGCCCGCTTCGCCGCTTGCGGCTGGCGGAGAATCCGACCTAACAACTGTTCCACCGCTGTCGAGCTTTTCACGCCTGCCATGCTGACGAGAATGTATGCGCTGGCGCAGTCCCAGCCCTCCGCAAGCGCCTGTTGTGTCAGCACGAAACGCACCGGGCACTTGGGCGAAAGGATGCCGCCCTCGTAATCCTTCTCCAACTGTTCCAAGCCGCGCTCCTCACCTGTGGCGATGACGATTTCCTCTTCCGGGATGTTGTGGTTTTCGATGAGTTCCTTCTTCACCGCCGCCACATCCAGCGTCTCCACTCCCGTCCGCCGCGCTTGCGCCTGGATCAGCACCAGCGGGCGCAGGTATTTCGCACCGGCGTTGTGTTCCTGCCGCGCAGCTTCGTGCAGTTGCTCACGGCAGTCGATGGCCGTGGCGAGGCATTTCTGCCAATCCGGGATTGTCTCCAGTTGGATCGGAAGTTTGATCATGTCCTCCGCCTTGAGTTCTGCGGCGGACACGCTGTGCAGCACGTTGCTGGGCGTGTTGGTGGTGTCCGGCGTGGCCGTGAGTTCCAGAATACCGCTCGGGCGGAAACGCGCCAGCGTGTCGAAGGACAACGGTGTCCGGCTGTTGTGGGCCTCATCCACGATGATGAAGGGCCGCCGCAAGCGAAGCACGTTGGCAAAGGAATATGGAATCACCGACGGGCGGTCTCCGCCATTCTCAGTTAGAAGATTCTCCCGCTGAGCTTCATCCAAGCCATCGAAGTGGTGCTGTAGTGCTCCGCTAGTCTCATACACCTTCAGTCCTTCCGTGTCTTCGCGACGGAAGGACTGCACCGTCGCCACGATCACCACAGTCGAGGTATCCAGCGTCGCCCGCGTGAGCGACCGCGCCTCGGCAAGATCCATCACAGTGACCGGCCCCGCCAACCGGAGGTCTTGGTGATAGGGATGATCCCGATTCCTGAGTGCTTTGTAGGTTTGTTCCCGAATCGCATTCGAGGGCACCAACCAGAGAATCACGCTATGCTCGCTGCGCAGCAGCTTGGAATTCACCAGTTCCACCGCGCGGGCGGCAAGACGGGTCTTGCCGCCACCGGTCGGCACGCGCAGACAGAAATACGGCATATCCGCCGGAAATCCAGCGATCGGTCGGTATTGCAGACCGTTTCCCCACAGTTCCTTCGTCGTCCGATAGAAAGCCGTATCCGGGTCGCCGGTTTCGTGACAGGCGTTGAAATAGGTATCCACGCTTCCCAGCACGGACTCCTGATAAAGCTTGGGGGTCAGCGGGTCCATGGCGTCAAACGTCGAGGGCGTAAGGGGTTTGCTTGAAAACGATGCGCTCGCGCTGGAGGCGTGGTGCGCCGAGTCGGCTTGCGGCGGCATAGATCACCTTCGGGCCGTCGTGCGGTGGCAAAAGCGCCAGCACCGACGCCGTCAGCACGTTGCCGCCGTCCACTGATTTGTCCTTAAGAATGCCGTTGTAGAGCAGATAGACCGCCATGCCCTGATGCACTCCCAGCAATGGACTATTCGCCTTGCCGATGAAACCCGTGCCCGTCTCCGCAAACCACACGAATTCCGCCAACTGTGCGAAACGCACATCTTCCCGCACCGCACCTGTGGCATCGAACAAGGGATCCTTGCTCAGGCGGCAGTATTGAAAACCGCCGCCAAGGCCTTCTACTTTCTCACCCTTGGCATTCGTGTAACCACCCGCAACCCGCCGCACCCGCTCGGCGGTGATGTCTTTGCAAATATCTTTTCCCAATTCCACAAGGATGAACTTTCTGTCTCCTCCGTCCTCAGTATTTTGTTTAAGAACTGCATGGGCTGTCGTGCCGGAGCCCGCGAAGGAATCGAGAATCAAAGCCTCCTTATCTGCAATCATCGAAATCAAGTAAGACAACAACTCAACCGGTTTCGGATAGTCGAACTTGATTCCCATCTTGGAAAGTGCAGAGGAGGTGTTTTGGGTGCTGCCTTTTTGTTGGAGCACACTCACAACGTGGCTGGAGGTTTTTCGATCTTTGACGATCTCGACCGTGCCGGAAGATACGAGTTCAAAATATGTCGTTTGCCCCTTACCGTCTAAAATTGGTTTGCATCCTGATTTGATAAATTCTTCCGCTAGGGCTTTGGAACTCCAACCACTACTGACTTCAACTTCGGATACAAGTTTGCCGTCTTCGATTATTGCCTCTTCAGAGAAGACAGGCCAAGCTCCTTTTGCTCCAGTTAGACGACCTCTTTCGAAGTTTGCCGGAAATCCTTTCGGCAGTTTTATTGGAGAAACCGGGTTTTTAGGCCCGTTCTTGACAATCGTGTTTCGAATTTGATCTCGAAAAAGTTTACTGCTGGAATCAATTGCAGGATCTATAATCGGAGGATGCGGGAAATTTTCGATTTTGAGACAATACGAAACGACATACTCGTGACAGATCTTTACTTTTGCTTGGTTGTCAAAATTCCCTTCAGTTCTCCAGCAGAAGACCGCCAGTTGGTTGCGTTTCCCAAAAATCTCATCGAGCAGGAAGAGCAAAAGGGGAAGAGCGTTGTCATCTATCGAAATAAAAATCACCCCGTTTTCACTAAGAAACTGCTTCAATAACACCAGTCTCGGATACATCATGCAGAGCCACTTATCGTGACGCGATAGGTCTTCGGCCTCCTTGCCGACGGTTTGACCGAGCCAACGTGATATTTCCGGAGAATTTACGTTGTCGTTATAAATCCATCCCTCTTTGCCCGTGTTGTAAGGAGGATCAATATATATGCATTGCACTTTCCCCGCGTAGCGAGGCAACAGAGCCTTGAGCGCATGGAGATTGTCACCCTCGACGATCAGATTGCCAGAGGTGGGATCGCCATGGGAAAGCTTCTTGTCAGGTTCGAGCAGACGGAACGGAACTTCCTTGTGGTGTCTCACCACGGCCTCTTTTCCGATCCAGTTCAGCGTGGGCACGGCACACCGGGGGTTGGAGGTTGCGTGTCAAAACGGAGAAGCCGCTCCACGGTAGAGCGGGGCGAAGTCGCAAAACAAAGTGCGACGACCGGCGTGTGTCGGGCGGAAGAAGGCATAATAATGCGTCCTTCCGGTGGACGGGGAGTTAGAAAGTCGCACGAAGTCGACCGCAACGGCCTTTAGCCAACTCCCGTGGAAGAAGGCCTGGACATGCGCCGCCGCCTCCCCGGCCTTTGTGGGTCGGTTTGGCGGCAATGGTTGCGGTCATTGCCAACCGCTTCGTGCGAGGATTTCTAAGTCCCCATCCGCCGAAGCGGACGCTGTGAGTCAATCCATCTCCAGGCGATGCGACAAGGGCAAAGGTTGAGAACGCCCGAAAACTTCAGGGCGGCATCGAGGATTCCTAGAGGGAGCGCCAGAAACGGGTAACGATGACAAAGCCTGATAATTGCGATCTTAGATTGTGTCTTAAAAATGGCAGGGACCGATCCTCCGGGCGGTCCTGCGTATGGAATGAGGACGCAGGTGACCATGAAAATGCTTAAAAAATCTCATGGTCTATCGTTCACATCTCATTTTCGCGGACCGCCCGGAGGATCGGTCCCTGCCTGCGATTATGTTCGGGGAACCTGGCAGGGAAACACGCGTAGCACACTCAAACCTCGCCGTCCGGATAGAGATGGTGGAACTTGATAGCTTCCACGGCGATGGCGGCGGCGGTGCCGAAGATGGTTTCCACGGTGGCGGTGCGCGGGACTTGGGCGGCCGGACGCGCGAGGCCGAGAATCAACTGGCCGTAGGCTTGGGCCCCGGCGACATGTTGCAGGAGCTTGAGCGAAATATGAGCGGCATCCAGATTGGGAAAAACCAGCACGTCGGCGGTGGGCCGGAATTGTGCGAGAGAAAGTTTGATTTCCGCGGCTTCAGGGTCGAGCGCGACATCGGCCTGGATTTCACCCTCGATCTCCATATCGAGGAAACTCTCGCGCACTTTGGCCTGGGCGAGCGAGGCGGCGGCAGCGACGCGTTGTGCATCGACCGTGCCCGCGCTGCCCATGGTCGAGTGGCTGAGCATGGCGACCAGCGGTTTGTGGCCGAGAAAATGGCGGGCGAGTTTTCCGGTTTCCACGGCGATGGCGGCGAGTTCGCTGACGCCCGGATTTGGAATGAGTCCGCAATCCGCGAGAAACAGGATGCCCGAGCTGCCGAGATTTTTCAGATGCGATCCCACGAGGATGGAAACCCCGAAAATTTTCGGGACATCGGGCAGCGGCTTGATGGTGTGAAGGAGCGCACGAAAATAGGAAGCCGGCATCGATTGATTGCCGCCAACGATGGCATCGACCTGCCCGTATTGGACCATCAAGGCCCCGAAATAGCTCGGACGGGCAACGATTTCCTCGGGTTTCCCCAACGACATCGTCCGGTAGCGGGCCATATTTTCCACCCGCTGGCAGAACAATCCGAAGTCCGACGCCGTCGGAGGATCGATGAGGTGGATGAACTTCAGCGAAACAGAGTGTTTGGCAGCCAGCGCCCGGATGCGTTCGCGGTTTCCCAGCAGGACCGGCGTCACCACTTCCTCCTTCACCAATCTCGCCGCCGCCTCGATGACGCGGATATCCTCGCCCTCCGTGAACACGACGCGCTTCGGATGCCTGCGCAGCTGGTCAAGGAGGTGAAGTATGACATTTTTGCCGGTCTTCGGCTCTGTGGAAAAATCGTTCATGAAAACGGCGGTGCTTGCACCGTGGCAGGACTCTAGTATGAAACGGGCAAGCGGTTCAACCCGATTCACACCAAGTTTCCATGCCAGCCGATTACCACACCCACACTCCGCTCTGCCGTCACGCCCATGGAGAGCCGGAGAAATTTGTCGAATCCGCCCTGGCGGCGGGCCTTACGGAATACGGGATTTCCGACCATGCTCCACAGATTCCCGAGCCATTCGACGACTGGAGGATGGCGGTAGCCGAGCTTCCGGCGTATTTCGACTGGATCAAGCGCGCCCGCAAACACGCAGCGGGCCGCATCCCCATCCGCGCGGGGCTCGAGTGCGATTGGCTGGCCGGCTGCGAATCATGGATCGCCGACCTCGCATCACGTTACGAGTGGGATTACCTGATCGGCTCGGTCCACTACCTGGGCGATTGGGATTTCGACAACCCTAAATGGCTCGGCCGTTGGGCGCAGAGTGATGTCGAGGCGGTTTGGACGCGCTACTGGGAAACCTACGCGCAAATGGCCGATAGCGGGTTGTTCGATATCCTTGGTCACCCGGATTTGGTGAAAAAGTTCGCCCACATCCCGCCCGGCGATCTCAATCGTTATTACGAACCGGTGGTGGATGCCATCGCCGCATCGGGCAGTGTGATCGAACTCAACACCGCCGGTTGGCACAAACCCTGCGCAGATGCGTATCCATCGAGCGGTTTTCTCGAGCTCGCCTGTTCCGCCGGCGTCCCTCTGGTAATTTCCTCGGACTCGCACGCGCCCGAGGAAATCGCCCGCGATTTTGCCAAAGCCATCCAGATCGCCAAAGCCGCCGGATATCGCGAAACCCAGTTGTTTGAAAAACGCGCACGTCGGTCGGAAGTCATGCCATGAGGCTGTCAGTCGAAGGTCGAAGAACCGCCAATTCTGAAGGGCGCAAGACGGAAAAAACTTCCGTGCCAACCAGCAGAGAGTGCAGGCAAGGTAGCGAGGATTGACTTGGCGGATGGCGTGAAATCAGGGAAGACTCGCCGCACGATGAAGCCCCGATACAAAACCAGTGCGCTGAAAGATCGGAAATCATTCCGTGAGTCGCTGGTCTCGTGGTTCACCACGCATGGCAAGGACTATCCTTGGCGGCGGACGATCGATCCGTATGAAATTCTGATTTCCGAGGTCATGCTCCAACAGACGCAGATCTCCACAGTGCTGGGAAAGGGATACTACACACGATTTCTAACATCATTTCCCGATGCAAGGACTCTGGCTGCTGCGAATGACGCGGATTTACTCAAGGCGTGGGAAGGACTCGGCTACTACCGCCGTGCGAGGATGTTGCGGGACACAGCGCGGGCGGTGATTGCCGAACACGGCGGGGTCTTTCCGGATGATTTGGAAAATCTTCTCAAGCTGCCGGGAATCGGCCGCTACACGGCGGGTGCCTTGCGGGCGTTCGCGTTCGGACTGCCCGCCGTGTTGGTCGATGGCAATGTGGCGCGTGTCATTTCACGGATCATGGATTTTTCCGACCCGGCGGATGAGACGGCGGGACTCAAACTCCTCTGGTCATGGGCGGAGGAACTGGCCTGCGGTGATCATCCGCGCGAATATCACGCGGCGCTGATGGAATTGGGCCAGACGGTTTGCAGGCCGGGTGTTCCTGATTGCCTGATATGCCCGGTGGCTCGATTCTGCAGATCGAGGGCACCGGAAAAACTACCGGTAAAAGCACGAAAAACAGCGGTGACCGCAATCGAGGAACACGCACTCTGGGCGAGAGACAAGCTAGGCCGCGTGCTGCTCCACCATGAGACGGGAAAACGCCGCACCGGATTGTGGAAACTGCCTGTCCGTGAAGTCGGCGAGACAGCGGGGCTCCAAGTGCTGTTAGATGAAATTTACTCCATCACCCGCTACCGGGTCACCCTGCGCGTGCACCGGGTGCCTGCGAGCCGATCATTCAAGCATTTGCCCGGCGACACATGGATCGATCCGGAAAACATTTCCTCGCTGGCGATGGCGGCACCCTTCCGTCGGGTGGTGGAAAGATTGTTGCGGGACTCTTGAAATCGGGTGTGACGAATCGATCCCCAGATGATATCATCCGCGTGGATGCACAGGATCATACGTTTACTGGGTTTATTGATGGCGATAGGGTGGGTTTCATCGTGCTCCACCCCGCCAGCGGTCGACCCGAAAGTGCCGGGTCCTGAGATCCGCCGCCAGGTGGTGCAGCGGGTGGGTGCCGTGATTGTGACGGACCGCAGCGATCTTGTGCACTGGGTGAGTCAGGGATTCACCGGCCAACGTTCTCCGGGGGACGCCGATGGAGGTTCCTCCACCCCGATTGCTCCGGACGGCTATTTTCTCACGGCCAACCATGTCCTGGCCAGCATGCAAGGCCGCCATGTGTTCGTGCTTTACGGCAAGGACGGGCGCCTCGTCCCCTCGAAAGCCAGGGTCGTATGGCGCTCCGAGGGTGGTGATTTGGCACTGTTGAAAATCCCGGTGAAAACACCGAACTACTACCACTGGACCGCGCCAAATCGCTGGCTGCCATCCGGCACCCCGGTGATTCACGGCGGCATCGCCACAGGTTTCAAAAGCCCACCCGGAAAACTCAGCTCCTCGATCGCCCCCGAGGGCGGATTACGACGCATCCGGAAGTTCAAGCTCGATATCCCTCTGCAACCCGGCGACAGCGGTGGCCCGGTGGTGGATGCCTATGGCAACTTGGTAGGCATCAATTCCGCCGTCGAGTTTTTCGTGCCCATGGAAACCGCATTTTTCGTCGATTCCGAAGCCACCCGGCCGAATGCCCGATCAATCGAGGCTTTGATTCAAGCGGATCGCGCGCGAAACATCACGCCTTCATCCGACGTAGAGTGAACCGATGCCGCGAATCCTTAAAAATATTTTGTCAGGTCCGACCAAGGCGATGTGGATGGCCGCCGCCGGATTTCTGTTAGCAGGATGCGCGGATTTCGAGGAATCCGGGCTGCCCGGCAGCGCATCCTCGATGGCCAGAAATCAAATGATGCTGGTGCGCAATGAGCCACCCTCGTTCGGTCATTACCGCCTCACCGCCCAGAAGCAGATTTACCCCGATCTGGCCATATTTCTGGAATCGAAAGGATCGCCCGACTTTCTGGCCGAGACCCACGATCAAAACCGCAGCTACTTCATACTCTATTATCTGGCCAAGCGCGAAGCCTATGCCATCCGGACGCAACCCGAGCGCGCGCAGCACATCGAGTTTTCCGGACCGTATCCGATCACTAACAAGGAATTCAAAACCTTGGACAGCATGAGGAAACCCTGATGAGTTTCGATCAGGGAAAATTCAATTTCCAGGCGAAGGGATCCGAGGATGGTTTTATCCAGAAATCCGAAGTTTCCTCCCTCCATGCAAGCTAGCAAACCGGTAGAGCAAGCATTGCGGAGGATGGCATTTCCTTTGATGAGATATGATGTTGCGTTGACGCGATACAAGAGCTAATCCGTGGGCATGGATTTCACGACACTTAGCCAATGGGCAGATGAAGAACTCAAGGCCCTGATCAAGGTGCTGCCGAAAGACGTGCGGGATGCGGCGCTGGCAGTACCGGTATCGATGGAGGAAAAACCCGGCCAGGGATCCTTTGATGAGGAACTTGCCGGAGACGAACTCGGGTTGTTCGAAGGTTGTTCCGCGATGGAGGACGGGGACCCTGCGGAACTGCCGAGAATCCGGCTATTTTTGCAAAATCTCTGGGAGTGGGTGGAAGAGGATGAGCAGGACTTCCGCGATGAAGTGGGCACCACCTTCCTGCACGAACTCGGCCACTACCTCGGATGGGATGAGGACGATGTGAGTCAACGCGGGTTGGAGTGAAATACGAGCATGTCTGAATATTCCCGAAGGCAGGGACTCGACCTCCGGGCGGTCCGCGAGATTGAGGCATGAACGATCAGCCATGAGTCGATTATCAAGCATGTTCATGATCATCCGCGCTCTCCTTCCATTTGCCGGACCGCCCCGGAGGTCGGTCCCTGCCACTTTTAAGACAGGCTCAAAGAGAAAAACGAACCGACAAGTTACCCGGGAGGATCAAACACCCTGCCGAGCCGGCAACAGTTTGGCGACGATAGCTAACAAAACCGCGACCACGCCGGCGAGCGCAGCCCAGAGCCATGGAGAACCTGTGTCGATCGCCCGTTGGTCCGGCGACTGAGGCTTGAGGATCTCTTCGTCGCCGAGGTCCGCCGATTGCGAATCCGCCGAAAGCAATTCATTACGTACGAGCCGCAGGTCATATTCGGGCGCGGAAGCCCCGGGATTTCCGTAGTAGAGGAAAAGCGGAGCGGAATCGGTTAGCTTGGCAGTAATCGATGGTGCGGAGAACCTCAACACCACAACGTCCAACGAAATCGGAGGATTGTCGCCATGGTCGGTTTCCAACATCAGCGTGCGCGGCATGCGCAGACCACCGAGATTGATGACCAATGGAGTATCGACACCGCCCGATTTTATCCAATCCGCCTGCCCCACGCTCTCGGAGCGGGTATTGCCGAGTTCATCCTTCCTCTCGATGGAAGCCACCAACCTGCGGGAAAACATCGGCGATGAGGATCGGGCACAGAGTTCGGCGAACGGCACATCCGCCAATGGAAGTAGGATTTCCCAACGCGATACCGTCGGGCGCTTGGGATCGTTGCGCAACAACACGGCATTGGGTTTCATCTCGCGCATCACACTGCCCGGCTTGACCAGATAAGGAATCTGCCGACCACTCTGCACCAGTCGCACATCGCCGAGCCCCGACTGACAAACTGCTAGAGCGAGGGCATCGAGTTCCAAGCGGATCACCCCGAACGACGCGGGAACCACTGCGCGGCGGCGCGTCCATTTCTCGATACCGATTTCCGCGCCTGCGGGGTCCACACCGGGCAATGCCGCGGGGATCTGATAGTCCATTTTCAATTTCAACGGACCGAGAGTGGGGCATTGACCACCCGCCGTAGCCAAAGATTCGCTCCATGAACTCAATCCATAGTTCGGATGTTTTGCAGATTTGTTACCTGTGATCAATCGCCAAGCCCCCGCCTCGGATGCGTGGAAGATTAGAATCGTCGGATAACACCGGACTTTCACTCCGGTGATCGCCAGCGGAGGGCTGTCATCATTGTGGATGGTGGCCACCAATTTACGCACGGGCATCCGCCGAAGATCGGGCGAAATCACAAGTTTTTCGGCGGATTTCCCGTAATCCCCCGCCACTCGAAAAATCTTCGAGTCCGCCCATGCCGATCCGCCTCCGCCACCCATCGGTGTCCGGTATTCAAATGCAACCGTGCAAGTCCTGCTGAAAACCGCGTCTGCAATCTCGAACTGAAGTGCGTCCATATTCAGATTGCGGGCACCCAAATCCAGAGTGAGTCGGGTTTCTCCCGCGACTTCCTTTCGCTCCCCGAGGACCACTGGATACTCGACAGTCGCCGCTTTTCTGGACGTCGAAATCAAGCGTGCTCCCGTAAAGGGAATCGGCTGGGCGCGCTCATCGTCGATGGTGAATCGAAAGCCTTCCCATGCACCTTCGGGAATCGAAATCCTCATGCGCTCCGTCCCACCGGTTTGGCGGAAAATCACTGCGTTTTCCTCCAATGTCTGCCATTCATCGCCTTTCCGGCCAGCGATGGTCACGGATTTAATAAACTCCCGTGCCGGAGAAACCAACTCTAGCAACTCTATCCGATCCTCCTTCGCCGGAGCCACTTCGATCACGGTGGTCTTACCCACGAGCATGGTCTTGAAACCCGACGCGTTGCTGGAAACTTCCCTGCCTTTTCGTGGAATTTCAACCACACACGACGTTTCCACTCCCGCAGGTGACAAGATACGCAAGTCATCCAAATTCTGCTGTTCCGACACATCTAACACAGCCGGTGGAATTTCAAGCCGGACCATACCAGGCCTATCGACAGTGACCGGAGCTTCCCACTTCCAGGCACGGTGATCTGTTTCCACAGCGGATGCCAGATGACCCGCGACCATGGACAACCCAATGGCAATGGAGGATTTCATGACAGTTTGATTCGGTCGAAGAACCGTTGATAGAGGAATGCCGCGACAAAGGTGATGATAGCCACACCCAACAGAGCACCAATCCGGAAAATCGTCTGGCTGGCCGCCATGTCGTGCACCAGCACCTTGAGCACCGTGACCACCAGCAGGCCGGTGGCGGCGTAGCGCGCGTATTTGGAATGCCTCCAGAAACCGATTCCCAGCACGATCAGGGAAAATAACCCCCATGCGATGCTGTAGGTCATGTCTCGTGCGAAATTCCCGCCGAAGACAAAGGCCACGCAACGGTCGCCGGGTTTGGTGAAATAATCCGCAATCTCGATGTTGAGCAGCAGGAACAAGAGCACACCGCCGAAAGCCTGCAACACGCCGCGCGGCGGGTAGACATTCCATCGCCCGGACGGATCCGAGAACCATCCGGCCCCGGCGAACTGGGCCGCCGCCACGACACCGTAAGCATACAAGTGCCAGTTGAGAATCGCCGTTCCACTACGCGCATAGTCGGTGAATACTGCTGGATTCAGCGCCAGACGAACGAAACAAACCGCCAGCAAGGCGAGGCCGGTGAGCTGCAATCCCGGATGCGGCACGCGACGGAACAGCCACAACAACAAAGCCCCTTCCAAGGCCCAACTCACCGTGATCCACTGGCGGTCGAACTGGATCGGGAAAATCAAGGTGATGAAAAACAAAGCCACTCCACCGAACCATGCCATCCGGCTTCGATTGAGACTGTCCATGGCCGACACCTGCCGCACCACCACAACCAATCCAATCAGCGCGGGCACTGCGAATGCCGCCGGAACCAATCCCATCATGCTGTTCGGGAACGAACGTTTCACCAGATCATGCACCAGCAGGAAATGCCCCACACCGGACAAGGCGCTCGCGATCCACGGCGCGGCCTGACCAGCACACGCCTTGCGGAACACAAAGGGAAACACCATGAACAACCCGTAAAAACCCAGATACCACCAGAGCGCCGTCATCGGTGAATCTGCTTGGAAATCATGGTTGTGCCAGACCGCCTCCACCGCCAGCGTGCAGACCAGAGCGGCCAGCACCAACGGCCCCTGTTTACCGAGCAGCGCCAGACCTGATAGAAGCACTGTCATCAGCAAGGCCACTCCGAACACCGGCGATGGATTGGCTACCGGCAGTTGCAACAACGCCAACACCAGCAAGCCGAACGGCAGCATCGCCGAGCACACCGGCAGCATGGAAGCCACATTCATTTCCGGATTTTCCTTGTCTTCCTCAGCTGGCATCCCCCGTGCGAGCCACTTCCCAGCCAAGGCAAAAACCAATGAAAACCCACTAATCACTCCGAGGATCGGCATCAGGGAGCCGGTTTTTGGCGGGATTTTCAAAATCCACATCGCGGCCACCCCCAGAGTCAGAGACAGCGATGCCAGCACCGGAAGCATTCTGCCCGTGGCAACGGCCAGAACGATGACTAACAAATCCACGGTCAGGATCGCGGGCCAAATCAACATCGGCACCGGCGACAGATGGAACAACGGCAGCAGCATCATCAACACCATGAGCGGCGCGAACCATGGCCCGGCTTGGAACGTCATCCCCGCAGACAATGCCGGCATGCGCCTCGCCAGCACTACCGGCACCACGGCGTGCAGCGCACCAAACACCAGATAGAGCGCAAGCGCTCCGACAAGGTTGGCCGGCGTGAGATACCATGTGCTCCATGCGGCGAGGTGCATGAATGCGATCAACGCCGCAATGATCTGCGCCTTAGCCAACTGCGGACGCATCGTGGCCACGGCCACCACCGCCAGTTGGATCAGCATGATGAACCCGTATAACAGGAAATATCGCTCCGCCACCTGATGGAATGAGAGCATCGTGAAGGCGAACACCATCGCCACCGCCGCAAGCCCCAGCACGGATCCCTCGGCATAGGGAATGAACTCCACGCGTTTCCTACCCCACCAGCATCCACCTTTGAACAGACCGATGAAAAACACCAGAACCCCCATCGGAATGAGGATCCGATTCCCTTCGAAATAACGACCCACCATGAAAAACTCTTTGCTCCAACCGATCTGCATCACCACCGTCCCTAGCGCCGCTGCCGCCACAAGGAAACGCCAGCGCCTGTGCCGCGAAACCGCCAGCAGCCCGATATCGAGCAGCGCGATGTATCCAAACAAACCGAACACCTCATCACGCCCGGTTGAAACCAACACGGGTGTTAGAAATCCGCCGAGCATCCCAAGCACCGCCACCACCAGCGCGTCCAGCCGCACCGCGATCAGGAATGCCACCAGCGTAATCAGGCTCATCAGCACCATCGTGGGCACCGTGCCGAACGCCGGAAACCGATAGATCGCGTGCGCCGCGAAACTCACCCCGTAGAGGATCACCACACCCGTCGCGCAGAACACCTGGCCGAGCACCTTGTATTTCGGCACACGGTGCGTGAGCAGCCCGCCGACCAGCAATGCGGCTCCGCTCAAGAACCCGAGAGCCACCCGCACCGCCGGCGGAATCAGGTTGTTCTCAAACGCATACTTCACAAAAAAGATCACCCCGAAAAACATCGCGACCCCGCCCAGCCATGCGAAAAGTTTCACGCCCATGAATTGCTCCAGCGAAAACGGCTCTTTTTCCTCCTCCGGTTCGGTATCCGCAGTCACCTGAGACATCGCGACGTGCGGATCCCAATCGACGACAGGCGGCTTCACCGGCGCAGGTTCGGGTGCCACCTTCAACGGCGGCGGCATCAACATCGAGCTCCTCACCTCAGGAAGCACCACCCTTTCGCGCGGCGCGGAAACCTCTGGGGCTTTTTCTATCTCCTCATGTTCCTTGTTGATCGAATCATTCCGCAGTTTGCGCAACTCGCGCTCCAACGCCGCCAGTCTTTCGCCCAGTTCCCACGCCTGCCGCTTGGCATCCTCCGCTTTTCTTTCAGCAGAAGACGCGTTGACCAACGCTATGAGCGGCGCTAACAATGTCCACAAACAGACGAGAACCAGCAGAATGACGAGGCCTTCCATAGCAGTGGGAGCACATGTACCCCACCGCCAGCGGAAATGCGATCATATAAATCCAGACCGACGTCTCACGCGTCACTTGACTGCGGGTGCCGCAGGCGCGGCCGGCGTGGCGGATGCGGCCTGCTTGGCAAGATGCGCCGCTTTCAATTCAGCCGTCATCCATTGAGAGAACTCTTCCATTGTCGGCATGGTTCCATCCTCGACGGATTTCGCGAACTTTTCGAAGGGAGCAACCGGAAATTTCCGCGCGTTTGGGTCTTTAACTGCGGTGACTGCGGACTTCGCCGATTTCAGGGCTGCTTCTTTGTCGTCCACCCTCCATTGAAGACTGGATAGAGTCACCAAGCCCACAGGATTCTGAAGGGCGGATATTTTTTCCTGGTCCTTCACGATGGTTTTAACGAAATCCACAGGATAGGCATCGGAGTCCTTTTCCGAAGCGATCTTGCCGGCCACCATCGAAGATGTCATCTGGCGCTGCTGTGGGTCAGGAAGTTCCTCCAGCATTTTTATCGCGGCTGCAAACTCCTTTCTGACCATCAGTATATCGATTTTCATCATCGGCAATTGCATCATGTTGGGATCAGTCTTCTCGATCTCCACGATTATTTTCTCCATGGCTGCGGCATCACTCTTTTGAGACGCCAGGGAGAACTCCCTGATCAAAGCCATGATCTTTTCCGCGGTCTGTTCACCGTTTTCAAACTCAGTGACGGCCTTTTGAGAAGTTTCTCCTCCGGCAAGCAGCGCCTCGATGAGTTCGTCGGTGACGTCCAAAAATCGCGAGCGCAGCACCAGTTTACCATCCTTGACGATCAATGCACAAGGGACGCTGTTCACTCCGGCGGGTTTGAGCCAATTGATTTCGAAAGATGACCCCCTACCGGTGAAGGCCACGGGGTAGGACATCCCTTCACCCTTGGTTTTGACGAAATTCTCAACCTTTGCGTAATCATCCTCCCAGATGTTCATGCCATAGAGACGCAGCCCTTTATCGTAGAATTTTTTATGGAGTTCGTTGATATGAGGGATAGAAGCGATGCAGGGACCACACCAAGTAGCCCAGCACTCGAACATATAGATTTTACCGGGTTCAAAAGCCTTGAAGGGCTCTCCTTGCACCCACTTGGCCTCTATCAAGGACTCGATCTTGACTTCAGATCCGGCGACAAGCGTCGGGGCTGGGGCGGCTTGCTGAGCCACGGCGGGAACCGTAGCGAGCACCATGGAGGCGATAAGAGCGTATTTCACGCGATGAGAACGAAGGAGCCACCCGTATTTGTCTGAAATTCTCAGCTATCCGGTTTTAAAGGACCCGTGGAATTATTTGGGTTCGCCGTCAGCCTCGTCCCCCTTGAGATCGGGTTGGGGAATGATTCCGTCCATACCCATATTGAAGTGTAAACGATTTCCATTGGCACGGTTATCTAGGTTGAGGCGCTCGATGCGCTGGCGGATATCGGCCGGAGCGGCAGCCTTGTCCTGTTCGGTATCCCACGGTCCGGACCATGTCACCTTGTCATTCGGATCCCGGATAGTGATCTCCTTGCCATCATCATTGGACTTCATTTCGACGCTCCCATTGGTGTCCATCATGCGGAAAGACGCGCCATTGGCTATTTCAATTTTGCCCATTCCGTGAAGACCTTGGGCATTGCCTTTCCCGAGACCTCCGATTTTCAACTCCATGGCACCGATGCGTTTTTTCATATCGCGAAGGCGGTCCTGCATTTCCATGGGAACTCCTTCGAGAGCCTGCACGTCCGGCATGTCCAGCATGTCTTCGAGAGCTTGCGGACGAGTGCCGAGAGCAACATCGAGACCGGTGGGTTTCCCCTTGTGGATCACGTCCAGACGGATGGTTTCTCCGGGTTTGTGGGAGCGGACTGTCTCGCCGACATCCAATGTCGATCCGACGCGTTGACCAGCGATGCGGGTGATGATGTCGTTGACGGCGATTCCGGCCTTGGCCGCAGGACCGTCTGGTTGGAGAGTATTCACCAGAACTCCCTCTTCGGCTTTGAGGTTCAGATGCTCCGCGAGGATGTCCGGGACCTCTGTGGTCCCGACACCGAGAAAGGCGATTTCCGCTTTTTCCTCAGGCTTGGCGGGATCTGCGGGCTTGGCTTCGCGTGCGTCAGCGGCAGCAGCAGCGGGCGGAGCGGCATTGTCAGCCGGTGCTTCGATGGCGAAAACCGGGGTGACAAGCACGGCAGTGATGAGATAAAATAACCGGGTTTTCATGATCGGCGGATTCGGGGGTGGATCAAACGGGCGATGTCAGCAGGGAAACTTGAAAATCAGTCGGATTGTTCCGGCATGTGGATATATTCGACGCGAGGACGCTCGACTTCATAGACCCGGCCGTCCGGAGCCTTCAGAGTCACGCGTTCCATGTAAACCACCTTGAGCACGCGGTGGGCCTCGTTGTTAGATTGCCAGACAATCCCTTCATCCCGTGCTTCGCGGAGGTCACGGTTGAAGCCGGCGGGCACGAATGCGTCCGAAACAGGTGAAGGATGGATCACAGCAGGGGCAGGCTGATTCGCGATCGGAGCAGGACCGGATCCACGGTCTCCGGGCATCATGAGCGCGGACACGGCACCGATCACAGCCACAGCGGCAGCAGCGGCCCACCACCTGCGGTTGTGGTGCGGAGTGGCGAATTGCCGCGATGGGAATCGCACGATGTTTTTCTCAGATGGGAAAGAAACAACGCTGACAACGGATTCTAGAGAGGCCATCAACGCTGGGGAAAGCGGTGCGGGCGCGATGGCACGAAGGCGGTTTTCAAGAGCGATTTCCGCAGGCGTGAGCTGGGTCCAAGTGTCAGCAGCGCAGGCTTCCAATCGCGCAAGCAACGCTTCATCGAGCGCTGAGGCACGGAGGTTCCGTAAATCGGCCTCAATGGATGATGTGTCTGGTGACATGGTCGTGCGGGGTGGTGAAAACCGTGTGACGGCTCAGATGGAAAGATCGCCGCGGCGGCGGGCACCACCGAGCGAGCGTTTGAGAGCTTCAAGACCATAGCGATACCGGGAGGCTGCCGTGTTTTGAGAAATTCCAAGAATTTCACCGATTTCGGCGAATGTCTTCTCTCCCCAGATTTTCATGATGATGACTTCCGCGAATTTTTCCGGGACATCCTTGAGTTTTTCCTCCAGTTGGGAGCGGGTTTCATCGTCGGACGATTCGCTGTCGAACCACGGATCGAATGTTTCCTGTGCGACTTCGCCGGTCTCGGTTCCGACGGTGTCTTCGCGGCGCTTGCGGCGGTCATCGCGGCGGCTGAGGTCGATGGCAAGGCGGCGGATGGTGGTGTAAAGGTAAGGCTGCCAGGATTCCTCGCCGCCGATGAATTCGTTGGACTGGATTTTATCGATGAGTTTGACGAGAGCATCCTGGAGCACATCCTCGGCATCCTGATGTGAGCGGGTTTGCTGGCGGGCGAAGAGCAGGAGCTTCGGGCCGTGGACCTCCAGCCAGGCGCGCCATTCGGACGCGCTGGGTTTACTTTCCTCGACTGCGGAAAGGGTCTTCATTTCAGGCTCGTCACTCATGTTAGCGCCGGGATCAGTGTCGGTTGTTCAGAAAGTCCACATCCATTGATCATTCCGCCGGAGCGAGAAGTGAGGCGGCCATCGCGCGGGCCTGTTCCCCTCCCCCGCCCAACATGCGGACAAGTTCCTGGATGCGGGTTTCGCCATGGACCGGGAAAAGCCGCGAGCGGGTGCGGCCGCCGGAAACTTCCTTTTCGACGACAAAGTGAAGCGACGCTGTGGCGGCGACCTGCGGAAAATGGGTGATGGCCACGACCTGATGGCGCGTGCCGAGCGCCGCCATCTTCCGCCCCACCGCACGCGCCACTTCGCCACCGACGTTGGCATCGATTTCATCGAAAACCATCAGCGGCGTGGCATCCTGATCTGCGAGAGCGGATTTCACGGCGAGCATGACGCGGCTGATCTCACCGGAGGAGGCGATCTGGCGCAGTGGCAGCAGGGGTTCTCCGGGATTGGGGCCGAATTGGAATTCAATGGATTCAAACCCCTGCGGACCTGGATCGGAAAGCGGGTGGAGCGGAGCTTCGAACGAAGATTGCTTAAAACCTAGGTCCTTGAGTTGACTGGAAATCTCCTTGGCCAACTTGGGCGCGGCCTTGCGGCGGGCGGCGGATAGATTCTTGCCGGTAGCATCCAGTGTGGCGCGGCAGGCGGCGAGCTCCTGCGCGAGGGTTTCGAGTTTTTCCCCGCGGTTTTCGATGGAATCCAGACGGGCCGAAGCGCTCTCACGACGGGCCAGCACATCCGACAAGCCGGGGCCGTATTTGCGCTTGAGCGACTCTAACAAATTCACCCGTTCTTCAAGCGCGGCGGCCTCGGCGGGATCGATGTCGAGTTCCTCGACGTATTCGGCCAAGTTGACCTCCAGATCTTGGAGTTCGAGCACGGCGGTTTCCAATGCGCCGGTGCGCTCGCAAATCGATGGATCGAGTTTTTCGAGTTCGCGCACGAGTTTCTGGACTTCCGTGAGTCGATCGAGGATGCCGTCCTCGCCATTGAGGGCGGTGGCGGCGGCAGCAGCGGATTCCACCAACCGGCTTGAATTGGAGGCGCGCCGCCAGCGGTCTTCAAGGTCCTGCTCATCCTCGGGCTTGAGGTTGGCGGCATCGATTTCCTCGATTTGATAGCGTAACAATTCGATTTCCTGCTCGCTGGCGCTTTCCGCATGGCGGAGTTCGTCCAACTCGGTGACCTTGGACCGCCACGCACGGAAATTTTCACGATAGGTGGCGTGGGCGGCGTCCGCACCGGCGTAGGCATCCAACATGGCAAGCTGGCGCTCGGTGGATAACAATGATTGGTGGTCGTGCGGGCCGTGAAGATCTACAAGATGCTCGCCCAGGCGCTTCAGCAACGCCAGGGTGACGGGCGAATCATTCACAAACTGGCGGTTCGCCGACAGCCCGATCACACGGCGCACGATGAGTTGGGTATCATCACATGGCGGGAGGCCGCCATCTTCGAGAATGCCCTGAATTTCGCGGATATCGCGGAGTTCGAAAACCGCCTCAACCGAGCACGTGTCCTCTCCGGTGCGGATCAGGGATTTTTCGGCGCGCTCGCCGAGCACAAGTTTGAGGGCACCAACAATGACGGACTTGCCGGCACCGGTTTCACCCGTGACACTGATCAGTCCCGGGCCAAGTTCCCAGGTGAGTTCATCGACAAGAGCAAGATTGCGAATTTTGAGAAGGGTGAGCATTTGCGGAACGCTGGACACTATGCAAGAAACCCTGAGTGGAAGCAATATCAGGTAAAATAATTCTTCATTACGACGGCTCCCACAATCCCGATGAACCACCCTCCCACCCGGCCCACGCAAGAACTCCTTTTTGCCCCTGCGGTAATTCCCGAGCTTGCAGAAGATAGCGGAAACAGATCAAAATCACCGCGTGCCTGAGACAATGGAAAGTTCCCGCCGCTGGAGCGGGTTTGTGTGCCCCGATTGTCGGTTCGTGTTCCGCGTGCCGCGCGACCATGACGGGCGCGCGATCGTATGCCCGAGTTGCCGGAGAATCCTGAAGATTCCCACCGCTTCGGATGTGCCACCGCCATTGGTGCTTTCCCTGCGTTCGGTGGCGGCGGAAGCTGCGGCTGCGAAAGCCGCCCGGCAGGCAACCCAAAGCGAGAAACGCAAAAAAAAGTCCCGAAAATCCGAAGAACACGGATGGGACCGAGCCCTTGGCGGAACCCCACTCCCAGCGAGCGACGACAAACGCCAGATGTTCTGGTGGTTTATCGGCGGGGCCACCTTGTTTGGCGTGATCGTGGCCATGGTCCTCATGGCCATGCTCCGCGAGGTCAAGGGCAAAGCCGATCTCGCGTCACAACCTCCGACTCCATCCGCTCCGGCAGCTCCTCCTCCCGTCAAAGACCCGACGACTGATGCCGAACGCAGCGATGCGGCATTTCTGACAAAAGCAGAAGCCTTGGCCAAAAAATTCATGGAAGCCATCAGCATCGAGGAACTGCTTCCGCTGGTGCGCAATCCGAATGTGGCGGAAGGCCGGATGAAAAAATTCTACCCCGATGGCAAAGTCACCGCGCCTGGCATGTCCTCATTCAATACAACCACCAGAGTTTTCCGCACGGGATCAATCATCGGCGTCATGGTCCGAAACAAGGATTTTGTGGGGAAACCGCTCTACTTTTTCGAGTCCCCATCCGGCATCAAGATCGACTGGGAAAGCTGGGTCGGCTGGTCCGAGGTTTCATGGGATGATTTAGTCGTGACCAAACCCCGGACACCCAAGCTTTTCCGGGTGACTCTCAGTGCGGTGCAATACTATAACTTCTTCTTTGCCGATGAACAAAGATGGCAGTCATACCGGATCGAATCGCCCGATCGCAAACACTCGGTTTACGGTTACGTCGAGCGGAACTCGCCACTCGATGCCAGACTCCGGCTACCAGTCGGCATGAAGCAAGCATCTCTCACCCTCGCCCTCCGATTCCCTGAAGATGCTCTGTCATCCAACCAAGTCATCATCGACGGCTTTGTCTCCGAAGGGTGGGTTTTGGAAACCGAACCCACACCATAATGCAGACATCCTACGATAAAGCCCTCGATCTGAATCTGGACCCGCAGGTCTATGGCACCTTCGCCGAAATCGGTGCCGGTCAGGAAACCGCCAATTGGTTTTTCCGCGCCTCCGGCACTGCGGGCCTCGTCGCCAAAACAATCTCCGCTTATGACATGACCATGAGCGACGCTATCTACGGCCGCACCGAGCGCTATGTCTCGGCCGTCCGCCTGGCCGCCATGCTCGACCACGAATACGCGATATTGTTAGAAAGACTCGGTCCCAAGCGCGGCAACGAAACCACTTTCTTCTCATTCTGCAATACCGTGCGGGCCCGCGGTTACAAAGACTCCGGCGAGTGCCATGGCTGGCTGGGCATCCGCTATCAAATGAAACCCGGCGATCCTCCGTCCGATATCACCCTGCATGTCAGATTGCTCGAACAAAGCACGATCGACCAGATGGAGGCGCTCGGTATCATCGGCCTGAACCTGATCCACGCCGCCTTCCACCAACGCGGCCACCTCCGACAGTTCACGGAGTCGCTGTTAGACAATCTCACTCCCGGCAGGGTGGAGGTGGATTTCCTGAAATTCACCGGCCACGGATACGGATTTTTCGACAACCGCCTGTGCGCCCTGCAACTTGTCCAGAGCGGTTTGACGGATGCCACGATGTTCCTGCCGAATGGCGAAATCGTGCAGCCCGCGGAGGCGCTCTACCGCCATCCGGTGCTCCTGCTGCGCGGCAGCTTCAATCCGGTCCTCAATCTGCACCTGACCATGCTCGAACAAGCCAGGGCCGACTTCTCACGATCACTCGCTCCGGAAGACCAGGGATCCGAAATCGAGCTTTGTGAAATCTCAATGCACAACCTGCTGCGCGATGCGGAGATCGACCCAGTGGATTTCATCGATCGCGCCGATGCGCTCCAGGCATTGGGCAAGACCGTGCTACTCTCCAGCTGCGCGGAGTTCCATCGCATCGCCGCGTTCCTGAACCGCTACACCAGCAAACCCGTCGGCATCGTGCTCAGCATCGGACTGCTCAACGAGCTCTTCAAAGCCAAGTGGTCGGAGAGTCTTGCGGGTGGATTGCTGGAATCCTTCGGCCGACTGTTCAAAAAGGGGGTGACCCTCGAAGTGTTTCCTTGGGAAAACCGCAAGACGGGCGAACTCGTGACCGCCGAAACCTTCCGCGCCCCGGAAAACTGCCTACATCTCTATCAACATTTTGTGGAAAACGGCCGCATCCACGGGATTTCCTGCGGCGACAAATCACTGCTCGCCTATACCGGACGCGATGTGTCCCGGATGATCGCGGCGGGTGATGAAGGATGGCGCAAACTGGTCCCCGAAGCGGCATGGACCATGGTCGAGCGACATGCCCAGCATGGCTTGTCGTGAAAAGAAGGACGGATCCCGGAAAATTTCATGCATTCGTTGACATGCGCTTGACCCCGATGACGTGCGATCATAGGAACTGGCCATGACTCCACTTTACGAAGGCAAATCGAAACGACTTTGGGCGACTGAAAATCCAAACACGCTCCGCATGGAGTTCAAAAACGACGCCACAGCCTTCAATGGCGAGAAAAAGGTGAGCTTCGAAAACAAAGGCCGTTTCAACAACGCCATCAGCACGCTCATCTACGGAATGCTTGAAAAACAAGGCGTCCCCACCCACTTCGTCCGCGAGATCGATGAAACCAACGTCGAAGTCAAAAAAGTCGACATCCTCATGGTCGAGGTGATCGTGCGCAATATCGCGGCTGGCAGCTTCACAAAACGCACCGGCATCAAAGAAGGCCACGTTTTCACCCAACCCATCGTCGAATTCTCCTACAAGAGCGACGAACTGGGCGACCCGCTCATCAACGACGACTACATCCGCGAAATGGGCCTCGCCACACCGCAGGATCTCGCCCACCTACGCTCTTCCGCCCTCAAGGTGAACGATCTTCTCAGCGAATTCTTCGCCAAATGCGGACTCAAGCTCGTCGACTTCAAACTCGAATACGGCCGCCTGGGTTCCGACCCATCCGTGATCGTTCTCGCGGATGAAATCAGCCCGGACGGCTGCCGCCTGTGGGATCTCAAAACCGGCGAGAAAATGGACAAGGACCGCTTCCGCCGCGATCTCGGCAATGTCATGGAAGCCTACGAGGAAGTCCTCGGCCGGGTGAAGGAGAACCTCTCCTGATAGATCAGGCGGACCAGGGTGGCTCCATTAGGAAGAGTGAAGAGGTTTTTCACCGCCAAGACGCCAAGTGCGCCAAGTCGAATGAAAGATAGATCGTGTCTGTAGAAATCGAAACGGATTTCAAATGCCCCATATGGAGTTTTCCTTGGCGTCTTGGCGGTTCAAATTCTTCCTGTCAGTGCCGATAATCCAGTTCGACCATCCCTTGTGTATTACCCAACTCAAGCAGGCCAAAGCGTTGGGATTGACCTGCCCGGTGAATTTCGCATGCTACCGGCCATGACCGCCCGCTTCCGCCATGCGATGCTAGTCCTCTCCGGACTCATGCTCACGGCTGTCGCCGCTCCGCCAAAAATCAGCCCGCGCACCGCACTGGTCATCGGCAATGCCAAATACGAATCCAGCGTGGGCGCGCTGAAAAATTCCGTGAACGACGCGAAAACCGTGGCCAAAACCCTGCGCGGCCTGGGCTTCACCGTCATCGAGGAACACAATGTCACCCGTGACGAACTGCTGAAGTCAGTCGCCAGCTTCCGCTCCAAATTGAACGGTGCCGAGGTCGCCCTGTTTTACTATGCCGGCCACGGGATTTCGGTCGGAGGGTCGAACTATTTGATCCCCGTCAAGTCCGGCTACAACCCTGAAGGCGCGGACGACACCTCGCTGCGGATGCTCGCAGAAACCAAACTTTTCAACGCGGAACAAGTGATAGCCGAAATGAGCGCCGCCGGCGGGCGCTGCAACCTGGTGATCCTCGACGCCTGCCGAACCACACCCGTCGCCCGCAACCCGCGCAGCCGGGATATCACAACTCCGGGCGGCCTCGCGGAAATGAAACCTTCGGCGGGCTCGCTCATCGCATTCGCCACCGACGCCGGACACACCGCGCAGGACGGCGACGGAACGAACGGAATCTACACCGAAGCCTTGCTCGCGCACCTGCGCACACCGGGTCTCACGATCGAGCAGGTTTTCAAACGCACCCGCGCGGACGTCATGAAACGCACCTCAGGCGCACAAATACCCGCCGAATATTCGCGACTCGTCGGCGAGGATATCTATCTCGCCGGCCCCGCGCCCAGCACACTGGCAGTTACCAACACCTCACCCACCGACAGCCAACCACGCGCGATGAAGGCCGAACCGGTGAAAATCCCGACTCCCGCCGCCATCAACAAGCTCGCCGCGGCAGGCAAATCCGCAGAATGCATCGACGCACTCCGACTCACCACTGCAAGCCGTGGCCCGGGCGATTTCGCCAGCGCACCGCTGGATACCCTGCTGGAACTTACCAAAGACGATCTCAAAGCGAGCGACCTGCCACCCGCTAAAATCGAGACAACGATGAAGACTTGCGATCTCGTTCTCAGCGCAATTCGCGATTGCCTGCCGCCCGACCACTCGCAGAAGTCCCCGCTCACGGCCAAGGCGCAGAACCGGCGCGGCGACTGCCTATTATTGTTAGACAAGGCCGGAGATGCCCTCACCGCCTACAACGCGGCCATCCGCCTCTCCCCCGATGACGCATACCCCGTGTTCAACCGCGGCCGCGCCCACCTCGCGCTCGGCCACAAGGAGGAAGCCAAAGCCGATTTCACCACCGCCGCCAGCAGCAAATTCAAACAAACCAAGGCCAGAAAACTGGCACAAGACGCGCTGTCAGACATCCCGTAAACCACTTATAATCTCAAATTTCACCATGTCCCGAAAAACGAAAATCATCTGCACACTCGGCCCCGCCACGGAGTCAGAGGAAATGATCGGCAAACTCATGGAAGCCGGAACCAACGTATTCCGGATCAACATGAGCCATGCCAAACACACATGGGCCGCCGGGCTGGTCAAAATCGTCCGTCGTCTGGCCGAAAAGCGCAACGAACACATCGGCGTGCTCTTCGATCTAACGGGTCCATCGATCCGCACCGGTGACCTCCCGCAACCGCTAACCCTTGTCGAGGGAGATCAAGTCGAATTCCGCAAAGAAACCACAACTGCCACCGCCGGAAAATCCACCACCGTGAATTACGACGGACTGATGAGCGATGTCTCCGTGGGCAACACCCTCGTCGTGGATAACGGAGCCTTGCTCATGCACATCGATGTGGTGGAGGCGGACCGCATCCTCTGCACGGTGAAAACTCCCGGCACGATGGGATCACGCCGCCACATCAACCTACCCGGCGTCCGCCTCAACCTCCCCGCCCTAACTGAAAAAGACCACAAGGACCTCGCCCTCGCCGTGGAATGCGGCGCGGATTACATCGCCGGATCGTTCGTGCGGGATGCCGCCCACGTCCGCGAACTCCGCAATGCGATGAAAACCCTGGAAGGCGATGCCCAGATCATCGCCAAAATCGAGGACCAGGAAGCAATCCGGAACATCGATGCCATCATCACCGAAGCGGATGTCATCATGATCGCACGCGGCGACCTTGGCACCGAAGTCGAGTTTGAGGAACTGCCATTGCTACAACGCCGCATCATCAGGCGCTGCCACGAACTCGGCACCCGCGTGATCGTCGCCACCCAGCTTCTCGAATCCATGATCAGCAACCCCACGCCCACCCGCGCGGAAGTGACCGATGTGATGAATGCAGCTTATGAAGAAGCCGACTCCCTGATGCTTTCCGGTGAAACATCCGTGGGACGATACCCCGAACGCTGCGTCGAGGCCCTCGTCCGTATTTCCACACGCATCGAACGTTCCGGCGGTCTCGGATTCGGCCAGAACGTGCTGCTGCGTGACGAACGCCAGAAAACCGCGCGCGCCGCAGCCACTCTAGCAGATTCACTGCCGGGCGCGCGCCTCGTGGTACTCACCCACCGCGGCATCCTGGCAAACCACCTGGGCATGCTCCGCCCGCGCACCGCCGAAATTTTCGCCATCTCACCGAGGGACAGAGTCTGTCGTCAAATGGCCCTCACACGCGGCATGACAGCCATCAAGCTGCCATTTTCCACCAGCATCGAGGAAACCATCCAGAACGTCACCAAATACCTCCTCAAGGAAGGATTCGTTCATCCCGGAAACCCGATCGTTATCGTCGCGGACATCCTCTCCGATCACTTCGCCGCCAACTCGATCCTTCTCCACCACGCGTAGTCGTTTTGACGGGAACGGGCGATTCTATTTTCTCCTCATGCGTGTTGATTGTTAGATTTTCTCCAAACCGGAAATGAACCATGACCGACAGTTACCGACCTGTCCGCATTTGCCAGATCCCGGCGGTCCGCTCGACTACCGGGTGCTGAGTCGGTACGGGACGCGCAGGGACGCCGGGTTTTACGAATCGGCATTGGTTTACGCCCATCATCTGTGGCGAACGGGTCATGCCGGACGCTCTTTGTTGGCGCTCACCCGGGCACTCTATGCGGACTTGCCGGAAAACGATCCTGTTTTGTCCGCATGGCCGCTACCCTACGCGGCGGTTAGATGGATACTCGCCCATCATGACAGCGATGACTTCCCCGGCAATCCCCGCCTGAGCTTCCAACACCAGGCGTGCCGGTTGCGCGGGGAGCGCAGGGAAATCCGCATGGCCCGCGCATGGGCCATGTGGGCGCTGGCCTGCGCGGCGCGGCCCACCCTGACCGGAGACCCGACCTGTCCGGAGCTCTTACTTGCGGATATTTCCAGCATGCTCCGACAACACGGCCACACCGGCGAAGACGAGCTATGGAAACGCGTGCTGAACGCGACTTCCGACGTCACACCCATTAGCGTGTCTGAAAAACACGCAAAGGCAGGGACCGATCTCCGAGCGGTCCGCGAGAATGAGGTGTGAACCATCGTCCATGATTTGATTTTTAATTACTTTCATGGGCCTCGCGTTCGCATTTCATTTACCGGACCGCTCGGAGATCGGTCCCTGCCATTTATAAGACAGGCTCTATGAGTGGTTCTTGCGGGATGTGACGGTGACGGAGCCGTTGTTTTCGAGGATCGCACAGTGAACTTCCTCTATGTTGGAACATCCGCTCTGGCGGAGTGCGGCGTTGAGTTCGTGGTGCGTGAGCTGGGATCGGGCCATGATGTCCTCGAAGAGTCTGCCATCGTGGATCAGGATCTGTGGACGACCCTCGATCATGAATTCCAAGCGCTTGTTGCGAAATACGGCCTGACCGACAAGGTAGTTGAGGACGACCAAAGTGGTCGCGGCGATGAGTCCGCCGAGCAGGGAGTTGTCGCCGCCGTTCATTGAGTTCTGCACGGCGTTCGAGAGCACCAGCAGGAGCACAAGATCGAAGGGCGAAAGCTGGCCGATCTGGCGCTTGCCGGAAATCCTGAGCAAGGCCAGCAGGAAGACGTAAACAATCACGCAGCGGATGACGAATTCCCACCAAGGTATGGAGAGGTTGAACATGGGATAAAGGATTTATACCATCAGCGGTCGCCCGCCCTGCCACGACAAGCACAAAATCGATGAAACCATGTGTCTGGACGTGGCCGCGATCTCCCACTCACATCTGATGATGGGCACCGCCGAGGATGCTGCGGGCGTCGAATCCGTGATTGGCCAGAATGCGAGCGGCGAAATAACTGGTTTTCCCCATCTGGCAGATGGTGAAGACCGGCTTGGAGGCGTCGATTTCTCCCAGTCGCCCGCGGAGTTCACCCAGCGGGATGTTTTTAGCACCCGGCACCGGACGTTTCGCGGCAACGGCGGCGGGGCGGACGTCGATGATCTGGTCCCCCGCATCCGCGAGTTCCTCCACCGGAACTAACAACCCGTCGCGGATATTGCCGGCGGCGAATCCTGCGACGTTGATGACATCCTTGGCATTGCCGAACGGTGGCGCATAGGCCAGTTCCAGATGCGCCAGATCATCGATGGTCAGACGTCCCCGCAGTGCCGTGGCAATGACATCAAGGCGCTTGTCCACCCCATCCTTGCCGCTGGCCTGGGCGCCGAGCACGTGTCCGGTTTCCGGATTCCACAACAATTTGAAAGTAATGGTTTCCGCTCCAGGAAAATAACTGGCGTGGGACGATCCGTTGACGGTGACAGCCTGATAGGAAACACCCTCCGCCTTGAGACGGGATTCCGAATATCCGGTGATTCCAGCCGCATGATCGAACACGCGCACGATGGCGGTGCCGATGCTGCCGGGATAGGGCAACGCTTTCTGTCCGGTGAAAATATGATCGGCTGCTGTGCGACCCTGACGGTTCGCAGGGCCACCAAGTGGAATCGCTGCACGCTTGCCGAGAACCGGCTCCGCCGTTTCACAAACATCTCCGACCGCATAAATGTCCGGATCAGATGTCAGCTGATAGGAATCGACCTTGATATGGCCGCGCGGGCCGAGCTCAAGACCCGCATCCTTGGCCAGACCGCTTTCCGGACGCACGCCGATCGATAGGATCACCAAACCGGTTTCCAGCGATCTTCCGGATTTGAGTTTGGCTGAAATTCCGTTAGACATGGTTTCAAATCCATCGATACCATCACCTAGGATCAATTCCACGCCCTTGTCTCCCAGCGCTTTTTCCAGCGGACGCACCATCTCCGCATCCATCTGTGGCAACACTTGTGGCTGAAGCTCGATGACGCTGACTTTCTTGCCGATGGCATGAAGCTGCTCGGCCATTTCCAGACCGATGAAACCCGCGCCGATGATGGCCACGTGATCTACCTTCGCCGCAGCCTCCTTGATGCGGTCCATATCCTGTAGATTGCGCAACGTGTGGATGAGCGGACTGTCGATCCCCGGCAATGGCGGACGCAACGGGCTGGCCCCAGGCGCTAAAATGAGCTTGTCGTATGCGATCACCGACTCGGAACTATCCGTGAGTGAACGAACCCGAACCTCTCGCTGCCCACGGTCAATGGCGATGGTCTCCGTCAAGGTGCGGACATCAAGATTGAGGATGGCACGCAAGCTGGCCGGCGTCTGGATGGCAAGCTCTGCACGGTCCGGAATCTCACCGCCAATGTGATAGGGAAGTCCGCAGTTGGCGAATGACACATCCGGCCCGCGCTCGATGAGGATGATGTGCGTGGATTCCGAATGACGGCGGGCACGGGCTGCGGCAGACGCACCACCGGCCACTCCGCCGACGATGACTAGGGTTTCAATGTTTGGTTTCATGATGGAAATGTGGATTTTGGAATTTGAGATTTTCAGGGATGCAGGGTTTGATTCATCGCTTGACAAAAGCGGCTGAGCGCGGATTCGTCGATTTGGAAAAACACATGACTCCCTCGCTCGCGTGATTTTAAGAGGCCGGCCTTGCGCAGCTCGTTGATGTGGCGGGAACAAGCTGGCTGGGACAGTGGTAAAGCCGCCACGATGTCCATGCACGCCACCTCTCCCTTACCCGCCAAATACCGCAGAATACAGATCCGCGCAGGATGCGCCAAAGCCTTGGCAAAGGCCGCCATGCTCACCGCCGATTTCTCAAATGCTTCAAGTTTCGCAACAGGCATGGATTTCATATCTCAAATATGCGATATGATTGCAAGGAAAAAAATGAATGTTGAAATTTTTCATTTCTGGCGATTCAGGTATTCTTCATTTTAGGCGGATTTCACACTCCGCGCCACTGGTGATTGAGGGAGTATTCTGACCGGTCCCGGATTGGATCCCTCTGTCCACACCTCAAAAAACCAGTCTCCGGGTCATTCTACCCGGAACCTTCAAACAAAAGTGACTCCTTGGATTTTTCTCCAACCTGTTTAGAACAATCCGACGATCCGTCCATTTTCGTCAATATCGATGACCTCCGCAGACGGTACTTTAGGCAGGCCCGGCATGGTCATGATATCGCCGGTTAGAACGACGATAAAGCCGGCACCCGCGGAGATTTTGACATCGCGAATGACCACTTCAAAATCAGTGGGACGACCGCAGAGGGCGGGGTCCGTGGAGAACGAATACTGGGTCTTGGCGAGGCAGACCGTGAAGTTGCCGAAACCGGCTTTTTCGAGATCGTTGAATTTCGCCCGCACCTGATTGTTCGCGGTGATATCGTTGGCACCATAGATTTTCTGGGCGATGGTGCGCACCTTTTCCCAGAGCGGCATTTCCGGCGGGTAGAGGAAATCGAAGGTGTTGGGGGCGTTCTCCGCGAGTTCAGCAACGACACGGGCGAGCTCCTCTGTTCCGGCACCTCCGTGTGCCCAATGGGTGGCGCGCACGGCTTTCACGCCAAGAGCGGCGCAGCGTTGCTCGATGATGCTGAGTTCCTCTTCCGCATCCGAGGTGAAGTGGTTGATCGCGACGACCACGGGAAGCCCGAATCCGGAAATGTTCGACAAATGTTTCTCCAGATTGGCGAGACCGCGGAGCACGGCATCCGGGTTGGGAGGAAGCAGGTCTTTTTTATCAACACCACCGTGCATTTTCAGGGCTCGGACGGTAGCGACCAGCACCACCACATCCGGGCGGATGCCAGCCTGGCGGCACTTGATATCGAGGAATTTCTCCGCGCCCAGGTCGGCACCGAAGCCGGCTTCGGTGACGGTGAAATCGCTGAGGCTCATCGAGAGCTTGGTGGCGATGACGCTGTTGCAGCCGTGCGCGATGTTAGCAAAGGGACCTCCGTGAACAAAGGCCGGATTGTTTTCGAGGGTCTGGACAAGGTTGGGTTTGATGGCATCCCGGAGCAGCACGGTCATGGCACCGTTGGCCTTGAGTTGCGCGGCGGTGACAGGTTGTTTGTCGCGGGTGTAGCCGATAATGATTTTACCGAGGCGCTCGCGAAGTTCCGCCAGCGATTGCGACAGACAGAAGATCGCCATGACTTCGGAAGCCACAGTGATGTCAAATCCGGATTCATGGCACACGCCGTTGGCCGGGCCGCCGAGGCCGACGACGATTTCACGCAGCGAGCGGTCATTCATGTCCATCACCCGTTTCCAGACGATGCGCGAGGGATCGATGCCAAGGGCATTGCCGTGGTTGAGGTGGTTGTCCACCATCGCCGCCAGCAGGTTGTGCGCGGATGTTAGAGCGTGAAAATCTCCGGTAAAATGCAGGTTGATGTCCTCCATCGGAACCACCTGGGCATATCCACCGCCAGCGGCTCCGCCTTTCATGCCGAAGCAGGGTCCCAGCGATGGCTCGCGCAGGCAGACGGTGGTGCGCTTGCCGATGCGGTTGAGCCCGTCTCCCAGACCGATAGTGGTGGTGGTTTTTCCCTCACCCGCGGGAGTGGGCGAGATGGCGGTCACCAACACCAACTTGCCGGGCTTGGCCTGGCTGCGACTGTTGAGGAAGTCGAGCGACACCTTGGCCTTGTATTTGCCATAGTGTTCGAGATCATCCGTAGGGATATCAAGACGCTCGGCGACTTTTTCGATCGGCAGCATGCGTGCCTCGCGGGCGATGTCGATATCGGACGGAACCGGAGATTTTTTCATGAGAATGGAATTGAAGTGAGAAGATGGCTTCTATCAGTCGGCATAATATTCCTGGACGCGCATGATGACGTCGAAGCCTTCGAGCGTCATGCAATCATTCAGACACTGCATCGCCGGATGATCCGGTGTGAGAATTTCATATTTCCTTTTCACGGAGCCGATGACAAAGTCCATGCCCATCGGCACGGCCATGGTGAGGAACGCGCTTTCGAGCGGACCTTTGGAGGGCGAACCATCGGCGCGCTTCGGCGGGATCATGACGCTGAAATTGCTCAATCCCACGGACATGTGCACACCCTTGAGCTCCGGATCTCCATGGATCAGGCGGATGGCTCCCATCAGGCAATGGAAGCGCCCCTCGGTATCCGCGCCGATCGGTGAGATCGCGGGGTCGATGATGCACTGGTCCACAGGAATACCGTGCTTAGCGGCTTCTCTGACCATCAGCAGGGCCGTCTGATAAACTTCTTCCGCAGCGTGGTTGGGTTTTCCAACTCCATTTTCCACACGTTCCGAAGCCAGCAGGATCGGCATGAACGGCATGATCTTGTAGAGATCGAACATCTCCATGCGCAGCGGGGAAATCGAGTTAAGGATGGGCATCACACCACCGGCACGGTCGCGGTCGTAGGCCTTGAGACCGATTTCCGCCATGGCGGGATCCGGTGTGTCGATCGATAGCGGCTTGATGGTGACGCTTTGGACATTACGAACCATTTCCGCAAGGAATTCACCGGAGCGCGGGCCGACATTCACATCGATATAACCAGCCCCGCCGACATCCTGGGCGATAGCGAGCTCCTTGAGGCCGGTGATATCACCTGCTTCGAAGAATTTGTGGGTGGACGGCACCGAATCATTGATGGATTCGCCGATGATGGTCAGGTTGGGTATGGGCATGGTCGTGGTATGTTAGTAAAAATGGATCAGGATTGAGAGGGTTTGTCCGGAGGCGTGGTGTGCTGGTGGTCACGGCCGAGGAAGTTGTTAGCCCAAGCGGATGTCCCGACGAGTGCGGCATTAGCGACCACCGGCGGACCATCGAAGATTTCCGCGGATTCATGATAATACTTCAGGCGGTCATAAGCCCGTGCCCAGAGGCATTCCTTGTCATCCAGCTCGCAGCGCCCGTCGAAGGATCCGCCGCATGGGCCGTTGCGCTGGGTTTTGGAGCATGAGGCGCGGGGGCAGAGGTATCCGGTATGCGGCAGAGCGCAATCCCCGCAGTCACGGCAGCCGTAGAGCAGGGATTTGGACGCGTGTTCGATCCTGTGGAGGGCACCGAGCGTGCGGCGGCTGCCACCGGATTCGAGCCGTCCGTAGAATTTCTGCAACGAGGGAAACATCATTTTTCCCGGCGTGAATGCCAGCGAGTGGATCATGCGGGTGAGTTGATAGCTCAATGTCACATCACCGGCCCTGGGCGGGGTTTTCAGTGATTTGACATAGGACTCATTGAGACGCTCGCGATCACCCAGACCGGTGGCCTCATCCTTTTCAAACAAATAGAACTCATCGGTTTTTGGAAACTGGATTTCTTTGGCGAACTCCTTCCAATCATCCGCGCCGAAACCTTCCGCCATGTCGATGATTTTGGCAAAAGCATCGGCGGTATGCACGCCACCGAGGTAACCCGCTGCAAATCCCATGCCCTTGAAGGCCGCGAGTTGTTTGGCCGCGAGTTCGAGGAAAAACGCGCGACCCTTGTCCGGGCCGGCGGCGTATTTTTCCGCCATTGCCAGCAACTCGTCACTGACGACGCAACCGGGGATCCTGTTTTTATTGAACAATCCGGCCACTGTCTTGTTGAGGACATAAACATTGCCGACGATGGGAGAGGATAGACCAGCCCAGTCCATAAACAGGCTGATTTCATGAAACTTCCGTATGTCGTAGCCGAGTTGCGGGATGACCCATTCCGCGCCGCTCCGGATCTTGCGGGCAAGTTTGAAATACTGCGGCATCAGCTCGCGCTCCTGCCTTTTGAAGGGGGAGACCGCGGCGCCGATAAAAAAATCGGTTTTTGGCAGACGGTCTAATTTCCCATTGGGCCTGGACACCTCCATCCCATCGTTCATGGCCTTGAGCATCGTGATCAAGCCTACCGAATCCAGATCGAACACCGGGAGCGCCTGGCCCTGGAAGCCCGCAGCAGCCGGATAGTCGCCGGTGAGCACGAGGATGTTGTGAAATCCTTCCGCAGAGTAGCGCCATGCGGCGGATTCCAGACCGTTGCGATTGAGATCCTTACAGGTGAGGTGGATGACGAGTTGTTTACCGGTCGGCTTGAGGATATTGGCGAGCCAGTCCGCCGGGAGCATCGGATTTCCGCCGGGATTGTCAGTGATGGAGACCCAGGAGATACGCGAGTCCGCAGCGAGGGCTTCGCCGAGTTCTACCAATTTCGGCGGACCGTTTGCCTCCGGGATGCCGCGGGTGGTGACCAATTCCGCGCCATAAACGAATTTCCCACCATTCAGGAGATTGCGGAACGAGGCGGCCACCGCGTTTTCCCGCTGCGGGGGCTGGCACGGATCATTGCTAACTGAAATCTCAGGGTTCACAGGGGCACCCTACATGGGATGGCGCGGTGCGGTCTTGTGTTCTGGGATGTTTTTTTGGTGATTGGGTACTTAGCGATCGTCCCGGATGGAAGAAGTCCGTGCAAACGGCCTATCTGAGAGAATCAGGGACAGGATGAACCCCAAGGTGAGCAAGGAAGCTCCTAACAAAAATGAATACCTGGAGGCGTTTTCCCCATAGAAATCCTTCATCACGGCGACCATTTGGGGTCCGACAATCCCTCCCGCGGACCATGCCGTGAGCACGGTACCGTAGATCACCGGCATCAAGCGACTACCGAACACGTCGAGCACGAGCGAGGGCATCGTCCCGAAGCCGCCGCCATAACAGAGCAGCACATAACAAACAAGGATGACGAAAATCCAAGGTTGCGTCACATTCGCCAGAATCAGAAATGCAATGATCTGGGTAGCGAGGATGATGCGGAATGTCCTCACGCGACCTATCCTGTCCGAGACTCCACCCCAGAAAAACCGGCCGATGCCATTGAACAGCGAACTCACCGCGATCAAAGTGGATCCGGCGGCGGCCAGGGACAGGACCATTAGTTCGGGACTGCTCCGTTTCAATAAATCCTGGAGAAGTGGAGATTGAAATCCGATGATCGATATGCCTGCGACGATATTGCAGAAAAAAACGCCCCAGATAATGGCAAAGCGCCCGGATAGCAGGCAATTCCGCACGCTGGGGCCCGCGATACCAGGGTCCGTTTCCCGGGATTCGGACGAGAGGAGTCCTGCGGGAGGATTGCGCAGGACCCATCCGCAAACCACCGTGATCAATCCCAAACCCGCGCCGAGGCAGGCGAAAACCGCAGGTAAATTTCCTCCGGTCGCGGCCATGAGCGCCGGCATGAGTATCTTGCTCATGAGCAGCGCACCGAAACCAAAGCCCATGATGACCATACCGGTGACCAGCCCCTTTTTGTCAGGGAACCACTTTGCGGCGGTTGCCACGGGGGTGACATATCCGAGGCCGAGGCCGCACCCGCCGCAAAGTCCGTAACCGAGGTATAACAACGCCAGCGATTTCATCTGCAATGCCAGCGCAGCCAACAGATATCCACCGCCGAAAAGCAACCCGCCCGCGATGGCAAGACGCCGCGGGCCGATCTTTTCCAGATTCATCCCGCCCCAAGCGGCGGCAAGACCGAGGCAACAGATGGCCAGACTGAACACCCACGCCACCTGCGTGTTACTCCAACCATAAGCATCCACCAGCGGCTTCTGGAAATAACTCCACGCGTAAACGGTCCCGAGGCAGAGCTGGAGGACAGTTCCGGCGGCGGCGATCCACCAGCGGTTAAATGCATTGCAGGGAATTTCCATGAGAATGATGGAGAAGGAGAGCCGCCGGACTGCACGGAAAAGCCGCTACGACTCCGACGCTTCAGCGCTGCCCTCGAACATAGGTATCCTCCGCCTGTTTCAAGGTGATATCATAGATATCTCCCTCTATCGGAACCTTGATCGGAATCCTGCCAGACCCCGGGTCCACGGGATACATCTCGCGCAGCCGAGGAGCTCTCTCAAAGCCGTCTCCTGGAATGGTGACCTGAAAAAGCCCTTCGTAGTGGAGCATCCGCGACATGCGTTCCGACTCCATTTGCTCTACGCGGCGCTTCTCCAAACTCACACTCAGACGGTCGAACAGCGAGAGCGATTCGAGAGTTTGCTTGCCCTCCATGATGCGCTGAACCTCCATAGCGGCGCGTTTGAGGCTGAAATCGGATTCAGACTTGGACAAATTCCATTCCACTGCGTCCTCGTCCTCGGCAGAGAACAAAGGCGAATTGTTCATACTGGCGCCCTTAGTAATGGCTTCTTGAATTTCCGCTGGGGTTGGCAGCCGGACCTTCATATTTCCCTCAAGGGTTAACAACTCATTTGCTTTCAATTTCACCTCGCTCAGTTCCATGCCGCCATTGATGGTCTTCATCTGGAAGGACCCCTCGCGGAAATCAACGCGATGATAATTCCTCGAATAATCCACCACAGACAAGGCCTTGAGCAGATGGATCCTTTCCCGCAATGAAATGAAGTCTTTGCCATCCAGCACGACCTGTCCTTCGAAACCGATACCATCCGATGAATTGGTCGATCCGCTCACTTTGAAATCACCAGAGATCGAACCTTCCACAAAACTTTGCAGGGCTGGCGGAATGATATTCTCTAACTTGAGATTGCGGATTTTAGCAATTCCAGCCACCCCGGGACGTTCGCCGCCCGTCACGCAGAGCCCGGAAAAATCCAAGTTTCCTTGATTGTGTCTCAGTTCGGCCTTCTGAAACACCAAAGTATCCCTATCGAAGACGGCTTCGATGCGGACGATCTGAAGATTTCGCAGCCAGTTTTGACTAAAGGTGCCGCCCTCGATATAAATCTTCCATCCATCGCCATGGCGGTTGAGCCGCATCGTGCTGCCGATGATAGCCCCCTGTGTCCGCTCGGAAAATCCCCAGCGCAAAGTGGCATTGCCGACTTCGAACGAAGTCGCATCGATTTTGGAGGACTTGCGGAACAGCGCTGCCGCGAGTCGGCTTGCCGCCTCAGGATCGTCAGCACCGGCGCGCAGATCGATATCGAGGTTGGCGATCGAGATGGTGCCCGTTTTCCAAACGCCAAACAATCCGTCCACAAGACTCATGTTACAGCGGATGCTGCGTGCCTCCAGGGTGGTGAAAAACGTATTCTTCTTTCCTTCCGCCGCAAGACGGCTGATTTCGAGCTGTCCCTGGGCACGCCGGTAACCCCTCATTTCGAGGTCGGATGCCGAGAGTCTTTCCTGGATTTCCTTTTTCTGACTTTCCACAAAACGCCCGGAATCCGTGCGTTTCACTAAGTAAACCCACCCCCCCACGGCCACGAGAAGCAGGAAGATCAAAATCCGGAAACCCATCTTGAGCAGATGGAATAAAATGCGCCCCTTGGCCCCGCTGGCCGACATCGAATAGCGAACTTGAAACCAAAACCCCTGACTGGACACCCATTGGCTCAATCGTTCATTGAAATTCTGAAGTTGTTCGGGTTCCATGATTCTCACCTACTGGGGCACGGGCAGTAAAACCTCAGACCGCCGCAGTGGCGAGGCGAAAATTACCCTCGCTCTCAATCGGCTTTTGCTCTACCACCCGCCCCGTGGAAACCAACGACTACAAAGTCCGCCTCGAAATCTTCGAAGGCCCGCTCGACCTCCTGCTCTATCTCATCAAAAAAGACGAGGTGGATATCCACTCGATTTCCATCGAGCACATCACCCGGCAATATCTCGATTACATCAACACCTTCAAGCTGCTCAACATCGATCTTGCCTCCGAGTTCATCGTGATGGCCGCCAATCTGATGTATTTGAAAAGCCGCACCCTATTGCCGCGGGCGGAGCAACCGCCGGAGGAAGACGCGGAGGACGACGACCCTCGCTGGGAACTCATCCGGCAGCTCATCGAATACAAAAAGTTCAAGGACGCCGCTGGCTTCCTCTCGCTGCGGGAGCTAGAGCAGGAAGGCCGCTTCGCCCACCAACCGGACACCGTGGAGGCACCCGTGGAAACCCCGCCGACACTCGCGGAAGTCTCGATTTTCGACCTGATCCGCGCTTTCCAGAATGTCCTCAAGCGCTTCGAGGAATCCCATGATTTCGGCGACATCATCGACGACCGTTACACGGTATCGGACAAGATCGATCTACTCATGCGGAATTTCCAACCCGGCGAAGCGAGACGTTTCGAGGAGTTGTTCCAATCCGCAACCACCAAGGCCGAGGTCATCGTCACCTTCCTGGCACTCCTGGAACTCATGAAACTCAACCAGTTCGTCGTCCGCCAGAGCGATCTACTCGGAGACATCGTCATCGAACGGCGCGGCATCCATGCAGTGGCAGCACTGGAAACAGGGGAGGATTGAAGAATCCCGGATCAGCTCATGCGGAAAACAATCCGCGCTTTCGTCAAATCGTATGGAGACATCTCCATCTTGACTTTATCCCCCACCACGAGACGGATGAAACGCTTACGCATTTTCCCGGAAATGTGGGCCAGCACCTCATGACCACTCTCCAGCCTCACGCGGAACATCGTACCCGCAAGCACCGAGGAAATCTCGCCATCCACCTCCACAGCCTTCTCCTCCTCGTCCTTGGTGGAGCGTTTGGGTGGACCGTAGCGATTGCGATTACTGGAACGACTTCCTCTATTTTGTGGGCGCGGAGGCATGAGATGACTTGGGATGATGCTGTCGCTCTTCTGGGATTTCCAGACGACGTTGCTTCGGTATCTTATCCTCACCCCGCCAGCAACAGCAAAAATCACCGAATTGGGGTTCTTTCATTTGTTTTCCTATTCTCCCGCGCTTGCCAAGCCGCCATCAAGGATACAAAGTCCTCCTGTCGTCGGCCTCGTTCGATCGCATCAAATCCCATCAACTCGTTCCCTCGTCATGCCTGAGATCACTGAAAACGACCTACAACCCAAGCTGAAACCGCTTTGGCTCAAGGCGATCACCGCTGTCCAAGCATCCAATCTCGACTACGCGATCAGTCTGATTCAAGGAGTTCTCAAGGAGAGCCCGGAGTTTCTCCAAGGACGTAAATTGCTTCGCCGATGCGAATTACAGAGCGCCGGAGGCATCAAGAAAAAAGGCGGGCTTTTCGGCGGCGGCATGGGCCTCATGAAACTCCAGAGCAACGCCAAGAAAGATCCTCTTGGGACCTTGCCACTCATCGAAAAAGAACTTGAAAAAGACCCCCTCAACGAGGGCGCAAACGACCTACTCTTCGATGTGTGCCTCAAACTCGAACTTTTCGAGACCGCAGCCTTCGCCCTTGAGACCGTCCGCAGTGGAAACCCTGAAAGCGCGAAACTCCTCCACAAGCTCGCCTCGTTTTACATCACCCGCGAGCAACCCACCATGGCCGCCGAGGTTTACAACGATATCATCAAACACCACCCAACCGATGGCGTGGCCATCAAGGGTTCCAAGGATGCCTCAGCACGCGCCTCCATGCAAAAACAAAAGTGGGACGAGAACGCCGACATGCGCACCCTCATGCGGGACGTCGCCCAGTTTGAGGAGATTGAAAAATCATCCCGCGCCGGCCTCACCATGGAGCAACTCTTGGAACGCCGCGACTCCATCATCGAGAGATACAACGCGGATCCCAACCACCTCGCCACCGTCAAGGAACTCGCCGTCATCTACGAACAACTCGAAGACTGGCAAAATGCCCAGACTTTCTACACATGGGCCCACACCCTGAGCAATGGCGACGTCGCCCTCGCCACCAAGGCCGGGGTCATGAAGGACCGCGCCATCGAATCCGACTTGAAAAATCTCGAAGCCGCCGTGGCCACAGATCCAGATAACGCCGATCTCAAGGCCGCGCTCGCCGCCCGCCGAGCGGATCGCTTGGCAGAGCAGGTCCAGGAAGCCCAGAACCGTGTCGAACAGAACCCAACCGATCCCCAACTCCGGTTTGAACTCGGTAGCGCCCTCTACAACTTGGGCGACTTCAGCGGGGCGATTCCCCACCTTCAGCAAGCCACCCGCAACCCGCACATCCGCACCAAGGTCCTACTCCTGCTCGGTCGCACATTCAAATCCAAGGGCATGTTCGACCTCTCGATCAAACAACTGACCGATGCCCTCGCCGATCTCCACGCCATGGACGGCACCAAAAAGGAAGTGCTCTACGAAAAAGGCCTCATCCACAGCGAGATGGGCGATAAAGCAGCTGCACTCGATTGCTTCAAACAAATCTACGAAGTCGATTACGGATACCGCGACGTGGCCCAGCGGGTGGAATCATCCTACTCGTGATTCTCCCGTTTTCGAGTGCACATCACACCTCTGAAAACAAGGCATTGACCATCTCCTGGCACTTCTGTGCGGGCATCACGCTGAGGTCCATCTGATTCATCACGTAAGCGAAGGAAACCCCGGTTTCCGGATCACCCAGGGCATGACTGCCGCCGGCACCGGGATGACCGAACGCGGAAACCGACGGCCCGTAAGTCTCGCGGATCTTCCGGCCGCCCGCATCGCGCGGATCCTGCTGGGCACCACAGGTGAACACCGTGGGTCGCAGCAACACCCGATCTTCCGCATGAGAACGCGCCCTGGACAGTGCATGAATCACCCCCGCCGGCAACGGACTGGAAATCGCACCGATCGACGCCTGATAGAATTTCGCCAGCGCGGCGGCTGTGCCCACGCCACCGAGCGCAGGCAACCCGGCCGACCACGCTCTGGAATCGTTCATTTCATGAATGGCATGGAGGCCTCGCGGCGATGAAAACGCGCGGCGAGTAAGAGTCCCGGAGGTCGTGAGCTGTTTGTAAAATGCATCTGCCAGATCATCCTTGCCGGCCTTTCCCGGATAAAGCCTGGCCACGCGCGGCCATTCGGTTTCCGGCAGACCGATCCAGAAATCCAGCGCCAGCGGCCCCGCGATCATTTCCCTCCAATACCCGCCGAGCGTCAGGCCAGTGAGACGGCGCACAGGTTCGTCCACCAAGCTCCCGAACGTTCGTGGGTGATAGCCATGGCCCGCGCCCAACGGCCATGTCGGCGTTTGTTCCTCGATAGCCGCAACCACCGCGGCATGATCGAATACGCTCACTCTACGATCCAACACAGGCAACCCACACTGGTGGGACAGCAGGTGGAAAAACCGTGCCTCTGCCACGGGGAAACGCGGCCAAACCTCGCGCACCGGCGTTTCCTCGTTCAATCCATGTTGCGAGAGCGCCAAGAGCAGAGTCGCCGCCGCCGGCACCTTCGTGGCGGAATACACCGGAACGAGCGTAGCCGCCGTCCACGCACGTGTTTTCTCCCGCTCGCACCAACCATGGCTGCGCGAAAGAACCTCTACTCCTCCCCACCAGATGCTCACAGACGCACCCAATTCCTTACGGTCACGGAAATTCCGCTCAAACACTTCCACCACTTTACCCAATGCCGAAGGGCTCACCGCCATGACCCGGTGTTCTCTTATCACGGATCGGTTTGCAATTCCGAAATCCCTTCAGCCATCGGATTCAGCTGCGGATGAGGCCGGTTGGACGACCATTCATCGACCAAGCGGAAGGCCACCGCCAACAACGTGGGCCCGAGGAAAACCCCAACCAAGCCAAAGGCCAGAGCCCCGCCGATCACTCCACAAAACACCAACGCATAAGGCATTTTGTTGCCTTGGCTGATCAAATACGGCCGCAGGAAATTATCCACGCTGCTGATCCCCAGCAGACCCCACAAAGCCATGAAAAGCGCGTATCCCGGCTGACCTTGGGCAAAAAGCCACAATGATGCCGGCACCCAGATAAGCGGCGGACCGAATGGCAGCACTGCAAATAAAAACGTCAGCACAGAGAGCAAAACCACCCCGGGAACCCCTGCAATATAGAAACCCAAACCTGCCACCAAGGCCTGCGCGATCGCAGTCCCAAGAATCCCGTATATCACCCCGCGCACGGTGTCACTCGCCACCTTGATCAAATGCTTGCCACGGTCCCCCGCGAGGCGCTCCACCGCCACCGCAAGGCGGGCAGACAACTCCGGAGCATCCCGCAACAAGAAAAATGCCAGGAACGCGCTGATCAACATCTGAATCACCCCTTGCAGCACCGCCTTCCCGCCAGCGTATAATCCGGACTTCGCCCATGTCAGAAATTTCGCCAAAACCACCACCAAATGCGAGGATTCCGTTTTTGCCGGTTCTTCATCAGCCTTTTCGTTAGCATTTCCATCAACACTTGTGCCCGGTGGTTTAGATTCCTCTGTCTTAGGCGGTGGCGGCGGCGGATCCTGCACCACCAAGCCGTTATCGGTTTCCAACACGATTTTCGGCCGTGGAGGGGTGGTTTTCAACTCTTTATCGACTTGGTCGATCCAGCGTTTCCGGTCTTCAGAAAACCCCTTCCAATAGACTTGCACTTCCGCCCCCACCACGGGGACATCACTAATCCATGCTGGTGGAGCATCAGGGAGATCCATCGCCCACTTTCTCGTCGCGATGGCCAAAACCCTGCCGTCATCTGCCAGACTTACCCCGATGAGGATCACCGGTCCCGCCAGCAACACCGCCACCGTGAGCGTCACCAGGCAAGCGGCCAACGTCCGCATCCCGCCGAACCAGCGGGTGAACAACCGCTGCAATGGATAGAGCGAATAGGTCAGGATGATCGCCCACACCAACGCGGTCAGGAAGTGCCGCAGCACGAAAAAACAGCCTGCCAGCAACAACAGCAGAGCCAAACCTCCTAACAGAGGCTCGGTTTTCCAGAATCGGTCTTTTGCGGACGGCGGCATTCGTTGTGGCTACTGTATCCTTTTTCCTGCCATCCTGCCAGCGGGTTTCCTAAAGAATTTTCACACGCTGAATTCAGGCTTGCATACGACAGCAAAAAATGCGTAATTCCAACTGCCATGAAAACAATTGTAGCAGCAGTGGATTTCTCAAACGCCACCACGGGCGTGCTTGAAATGGGTGTAGGACTAGCGAAGGCCTTTGGAGCGCGCTTATGTTTATTTCACGTCGTGGAACCGGAGCCGAGTTATACGGCTTATGGCTTCACTCCCGATGAGTTTCCAGCACTGCACGCCTATCAGGAAGAGGCCAAACGCAGGGCAGGTGACAAACTGGAGGCTCTCCTTGATTCGGTAAAAGCCGGGCTACCGAATGCCACCACGCAGATTGCCGAGGGGAGTCCGCTTCACTCGCTTCTGGATTACGTGAAGGACAGCGGTGCGGATTTCGTGGTGCTCGGATCGCACGGCCATGGTGTGATTGCATCCCTGCTTTTGGGCAGCGTGGCGGAAGGCATGGTCCGCAAGGCCGCCGTTCCCACCCTGATCGTCCCGGCAGCAGCCGAGTGATCGGGAACTCAGATCCCTGAGCGTTCCTTGATCCCGCCGCCACCGCTGGAGTTGAGGAAGCGGTAATAGACTTCCAGCATCAAGATGCAGAGCGTATTGATGTAAACCGGGCTTGCACCATGAAGTGGATATGCAGGTGCCTTCCATGAACCATCTGGGTTCTGGTTGTTCAGAACTTGATCGCGGAACATGTCGTTGTAGGACTTCCAATTACTGCCGCCTGCCTGCATCATGGCTTGAGATGCATAATAATGGCTGTAAATATCGGAGTTGGGGGTGTTCCAATCCAGTTTGAAGTTTTCCTTGATGTATTTCACCCCGATGCGGACCGCCTTGGACTTTTCCTCACCCCACATTTGATGGCAAAGGACACCCACTCCGGTTAGTCCAGGTCGGTTACCCGGGCCGGAGTAACCAAAGCTTCCGTCGGCTGCCTGACAAGTGATTAGGTATTTGAGACCTTTATCGACAGAGGATTTCATCCCCTTGTATTTGATGCTGGTGTGGCTACACGCCTTGAGAGCCTGGAGTTGCCAGCCGACGACCGAGGAATCTGTGTGACCCGCTACCGTGGCATACCCGTAGGACCAACCGCCATTCTCGTGCTGATTGTCGATGATATACTGGCCGGCCTTTTCGGTCACCTCCATGAGCGAGGGAACGTCGATTTTAAGGTCCTTGCAAAAAGTGGCGGCTTCGCCCAAGGCGTAGGTGGCGATGGCGTGTTCGTAAGGCGCGGGTTGGCCTTTGATATTGGCGCTCAACATGCCGTTGTTTTTGGCACCTGCATCGACCAGAAAGACGATGGCTTTCAAAACGGATTCACCGAACTCCTCGGATATCGGAGTTTCGCAATGGCCGAAGTAGGCAAGCAGAGCCAGACCCGTCATGGCATGCTTTTGCGGACCCCAAGAGCCATCGGGGCTCTGATTCGCCTTCAGCCAACGAAGACCTTTCAAAACTGCTTCTTCGCAGGCCGGCGTGCCTCCGTTTTCCCGTAGACGAGCGAGTCGGTCTTCCTTCGAGCAACGCTTGCGCATGGTGTCTGGAATCAGGCCGAAGAGCTTGCCGCTGCCGGTGCCCATCCCGAGTCCGGCACCACCACCGCTGCCGCCGCCGAAGCCCTTGCCGCTACCGGCACCACCCAAGCCCCCCGAAGGCCCACCGCCACTCAGCGAACTCAGCGCGGACATCTCCCCAAAGTTGTCACCCGGATCAGGGATGGCAAAATTCGACACAGCTCCCTCGGCAAAGACACGTTTGACATTGGTGGTGGGAGTGATGGTTGCGCGTTTCTTGGTATTGACCTTGGTTTCCGCGCCACGCTCTCCGCCGCCGCCGCCAGGGGGCATGAAATCGACTTTTTTATCTGGCGGCGTGATGATTTGGAAAATCCAAATAGCGCCAATGATCAGGGCGATGATATGGACGATCAGAGCAATCGTCAGCGAGGTGCCGCCAAGCCTCTGCCAAAAGCCGAGGCGGGGTTTCGCAATATCAATCGTGAAGTTTTCGTCTTGGTGATCGCTCATGACAAGGTTGGTGTTTGGAGTTAAGGTCTGTGAAAGCGGGAGGACTTCCCTAAGAGTGCCCGCGTTCGGTAGCGGTGGAACGGGTGACTCCGAATTAACTTAGAAAAAAATGCAGGATATTATTGATCGGGAGATCCGGCCTGGAATGAGACATTGGAGATTTTCGCTCGGCTGAGTGCGTCCAGCGTGTCAACGATGCGTTCATATCTCGCCTGTTCATTCGCGTAGATGGTAACGAGAACTTGGGATTGGGAGGAGTCACTGCTCTCGCGCAATTGATTGAGGCTCCCTGCAAGCTCAGGAAGATTTTTTGATTCCGGACTGTCCAGAGCATCCTCATTGAGGTAGATCTGACCATCGTCCTCGATACGGATGGAAATCTCATCCGGCAGGTTGGTGGCGGTGCTAGCCTCGACTTTTCCCGGCAGCTTGGTGTTGTGTGAGTTCTCAATTTTCAAAGATCCCACCATGGCCATGAAAAAGAGCATGATCACGAAAACCACGTCGATCATCGGGGCAATTTGGAAACCCAGATTGACCTCGGAGGATTGTTTTTTGTGTCTTTTTTTCACTGACGTATTATTTACTGAGTGCTGCGAAGGCAATATCCGCGATGCCGCCTTCTCCAACGATATTCATGACACGCTGGATTTCGATGGCGGGAAGTGCCGCATCACCACGGACCACGATGCGCAGGAGAGGGTCTGCTTTTTTCCGATCCTGGAGCACAGGGATAAGCGCGTTGAGGTCTGGATAGGGAATATCATCAACTTTCACGACGGCCTTTCCTTCTTTCCATCGAACGTTGATAGCCAATTCGTGTTTGGCCATGTCTTCTTTGGGCTTGCTGGCATTTGGGGACACGGGCAGTTTAATATCCTTGTCCACCTTCAAAACGTGAGCCGTGGTCGTACTCATGAAGAACACGAGCAAGACCAACAATACGTCGATCATCGGAGCGATCTGGAACTCCGGTTCGCCGTTTTCACTTCCTCCTCCGCCGCCGGCCATGAGATTGTGTGGTTAGGGTTATGGGTTGATGAAACAAGAGTCCGGGCTTACGCAATGGGCTCCGCACCTTCTTCGGCAGTGACCACCCAGTTGGGTAGTGCAGCGTAGGTTTCCTCTTGACCCACGTCCGCATCCCTGAGGTATTCGTAAGGCGCATTACGGAACAGGCCTTCCGCCATTTCCTGAAGGGTGTGGATGCTGCCCTGAAGCTTGTTACGCAGGAAATAGAAACCCATGAACGCGGGAATGGCGATGAACAGACCCGAGGCCGTGGCGATGAGCACTTCCCCGATGTGACCCGCAAGCTGAGTGGGTTCGGCAATGGTGGCGAACGCGCCGCGCATACCGGAAACCGTACCCAGCAGACCGACCATCGGCGTGCAAACCCCGATAACGGATAGGTAGTTGATGCGGGTCTGGAGCGTGGAGTTGATTTTATCCAACTCGGCGAGCAGGGCTTCTTCGGAGGCTTCCTTGCCGTATCCAACGGAAGATAGAGCGGCGCGCACGACCTGGGCGAATGGGCTGACAGCAGCTTTCATCGCCTGATAGGCACCCACGTAGTCACCCGAGATGAAGGTTTGGCGGGCGGCCGCTACATCCGCAGGAGGACTCATCTTCTTGGGGGCAGTGCGCAGCCAGATGTCGATGATGAGCCAGACGGTAGCGATGGAGAAACCGCCGATGGGCCACATACACCAACCACCTTCCTTAAGAGTTTGGAGAAAGGTTTTTTTAATGACCGTGCCACCGGCCGCTTCGGCGGCGGCGGCGATCGAGGGAAGCAGGAGCAATGCGGTGAACATCGCGGTGTGGATGTATTTCTTCATGGTTTGTGGCAGAGTTAGGGGTTGTTTGGATGAATTACTTTTTGAGACTTTGAATACGCTTGTTAGCCTCCTCTACCAGCACAGTGCCGACGGCACTGCGGAGGGCGGAGTTGGCAAGCTCGAGAGCCTCGTCAGGCTTACCTGCGGCGGCCAGCAGATCGGCGGCTTTAATTTCAGACGCGGCGTTGAGTATCAACCCTCCGGAAGGATATAGGCAGGAAACCCTCAGAAAGCAATCCAACGCCTGCAAATCCCGATTTTCTTTTTTGAAAAGTTCGCCACGGAAGAACTCGGCAAATGCACAGATATCAGCAGGCAGATTGTCGGTTGTCTGTTCGGACAATGCGGCATCACGCTCCTCCAGCTTCGTCAGAGGAGACATCATAAGCGCCTTGCCGAGCGCGACGAAAGGATCGGTACCCGGCGCGGGTGTGGCGTCAGAAATTTCCTTACCTATATTGGTCAGGGCTGTGCTATCCGCCTGTATGGCATAGGTCACCAGCATGACTTTGGCCGCCTCCAGCCAGAAATTGCCAGGAATTTTAGCAGTGATCTTATGCTCTGCCAGGATTGGATCGAGCAATTTCCGGGCATCTTTGGCTTTATCTCGATCAGTCAGCAGGATGGCAAGAGCTTGGTTGATTTCCGGGGGTTTGATGCCATAAACGTGGTCTGCGCTTTGCAATGACAGCACTTGGCCCTCCGCGAAGCCGTCAGCGAGGGTTTTGATTACCAGCTGATCCCCTTGGAGGATGACATTGGTGATGGGGGTGGATCTTCCACTTTGGAAAACAATGCGGGCGGGATCCGCCGCGTGAGCAGACAATGAAACCGCTAAAGCGAGAACAGTGGATCGGATGATGGGAAAGGGAAGGACCATGGGGTGAGAGATTATTTGACCAATCCTTGGGCTTCGATACAGCGAGCAGTCTTCTGGAGTTTCGGATGAACGGCCAGTGCCTTGAGGGTTTCCTGGGCTTGGACGTCCTCCTTGAGCTGAATCAACACCTTGTAAGCCTGCCAGTAAGCTTCCGAACAGATATCGGGGAAACCCTGATAGGCCACGTACACTCGCTGAAAGGTTCCGTGAGCCTTGGCTAGAAACTCTTTGGCGGCAGGGCCAACAGTTTTGGTCGCCTCCTTTTGATAGATCAAGCCGAGTTGGAGATAGGCTTTGGCAGCCGTTTCCCCACGGAACGATTTGTCGCTGGCCATGACAAGAGCGAGATCGGTGGCTGGCTTGAGCTTGTCGAGCTCCACCAAGGCCTGCAGTTTACCGAGGGTGGTTTCATTGAGACGGGACGTGCCGGCGTTGTTTTCGAGAACATTCTCAAAAATCCTGAGCGCTTCCTCCGGTTTCTTGCGGGCTAGCGCGACGTAGCCGATTCCGACCGGTCCGGCATCCGAGAACATCGAGTCGTTATAACGGTCGCTGAGGCGCTTGAACATCGCCTCCGCTCCGTCAAGATCACCGTCCTTGAGCAGGATTTCCCCGGAAACCGCTAGTAACGCAGGACTGAGAGCCGAAGGATCCTTGGCGTTGGCGGTGGCAATGCCTTTCAGGTAGAGGTCGGAAAGCTTGGTCTCTTTCACCATCTGGGCGAGACGTGCGCGGGCATAATAGGTCCGGGCGTTGGTGGTGGGGTTTGGCTGGACGATGTTCTTGTTGAGAAGATCAACAAGTTGTTGATCGAGGGCTTTAAGATCGATGTCTCTGGCCTTCTTGCGCGGAACCATCGACTTCACGAGTTCGTCGATGAGGGTCTCCACTTGCTCGACCGACGGATCAGCGATGCGAGACTTGAGGGTGGTAGCAAGCAGCTCGGCGGCTTCGGCGGCCCTGCCAGCGCGCGCAAAAGCCTTGGCCACCCAAGTGGCGGAAATTAGAGCCAGCGGACTATTCGGCTTGGTTTTGAGGAATTTTCCGTGAAGTTCGGCGATGGCCGTCCAGTCCTTGCGTCCTTGGAGGATGGTCGTGGAGTTGTCGATGGCATACTGGATGACGTCGTCCGGTCTTTCGTTCATCCAGATCACCTTGTCAAAGCACTGCAAGGCCTGATCTTCGAACTTTTTACCTTCTTCGTCGGTCTTGGCTTTTTCCTTTTTCTTCTTATAGGTATCCGCCATCAGGCAGAGCATAGACCCGTTGGAAAGATCTTCTGGATGCTCTGTGAGGAAACCGCCGAGGTCGCGGATGATCTTGTCGGTCTGATCGACTTCTTTGTCGTTGAAATCGATATAAGAAAGCCGGTATTGCATATCCCCGGCGTAGCGTCCGCCGGGGAATTTGGCGAGGTAGTCGCGGCAGGAAGCAAGGGTCTTCTTATACTCATTGCTGAGGAAATTCGACATCGCCACGTAGTAGAAAGCAGTTTCTGCGAGCGGGCTGCTGGCATAGCTCTTGAGGAACTTCTCGAACAGGGGTGTGGATTCTTTGAAATTGGCATCTTGGAAGAAAGCCAAGGCTTGGAAAAACACATAACGTTCGAGGGACTCGGAATTGGGAAATTTGGTTTCCAGACCGCGGTAGAAGGTTCCGACTTCCTTCCATTTCCCGCTTTGCACAAGCACCTCACCGGCGAGCGTGGCAACTTGCTCGAGTCGAGTGGATTCCGGGTATTTCCGCATGTACTGGTCACTCTTCTCCTTGATACCCTCAATGTCCTGACGTTTGTTCAGGATCATGATTTCCGCGTAGGCAGCGGACTCGGCATCGGCGGATGTGGGGAACTTCTCCCGCAGAGCGCGAAAACAGGTGAGCGCCTCCTCATCGCGTTTCAAATAGAAAAGGCAGCGCCCGCGGCGCATCAGCAATGCTGCGTCGAGATCGGCTTTTTCCTCGATGGCCTTCATCGCGCTCTCGGCAAGCTCGATGGCCGGTTTGAGGGCACCGGCGAGTTCGGAGGCGTTGGTGTGTTCTTTGAGCGGCTTGTTTTTTTCCGACTCCACGCGTGCTTCGAGTGCTTTGAGATCCTTGCGCATCGACTCCAGCGCGGTTGCCTGGGTATCGAGAATTTGTCGACGCGATTGCACCGATCGGTAAATGATCAGGGCGGGTTCATAAGCCTTGTCACCGACCAGTTCGTCACCGCGGACGACGATCTGATTGGTAAACCATGCCATCGCATCACGCACGCCAGACTGATGGGAGAGGCGGTCGAGATAGGCAATGAGATCATCCAGTTTACCAAGCTCCGCGAGAATTCCGACGGCTTCCACCGCAGCGGTGGTCTGCTGGGGAGTGCGCACGTCGGAACCCATCAGGCTGCGGAAGACCTTCAAAGCTTCCTCGTTTCTCTTGAGTCCTGTATAAACCTGACCGAGCCAGAGGCCCGCCTCCGAACGGTATTTCGGATCCGCTGCGGCAAGCTTGAGCGCGCCGATGGCCTCTTCCTTTTTCTCCGGGGCATCCTGCATCATGCAGGCCCGCCCGAGCCCGAGGTATGAACGGGAGGTGTATTCCCCATTCGGATAACGCTTGATAGCATCATTGAACCCCGCTTCGGCATCCGGCAAGTTGTTATTCAAAAGATTGCCGAGACCGATGTAGAAATAAAGCAACTCATACGGGGCCTCCTTGCCGGGCCCGAGAGCTGTGAGCAATTCCTTAATTTTGGAGATTCCAGTGGTGTAGTCTTTTGCTCCGAATGCTGCCTCCGCATCGGTGAACATTTTGTTCAGCCTGGCAGGTGAATTCACGACCGGAAGCACAGGCCCCGCGGGTGCCGCGGGTGCCGCGGGTGCCGCGGGTGCCGCGGGTGCCGCGGGTGCCGCGGGTGCCGGCTTGGGCGCGGGTGCAGGAGCCTGGGCATCCGCATGGGTGACAAGACCGATGGAGAGCATAACCGCGACAAGCGCGGGGAATCTGAGCGATTTGATCAACATACCGTGAGCTTCCGAAAGTTAAGATACCAACCACCCCAGCTGTCAAGCGGTATTCCGACATAAAATCGGTTATCATCCACAACGATGGATCATTTGTATTGCATGACCGGCAGAATGCGCCAAAACCCTGCCGGAGAGCGACACGTTGCCTTTGGTGCCTGCCGCGTAAACCGAAGGCCGTTCATCGATGACCCCGTCCGCACCCTTGCCCACTCCTGCCGATCACACGACTCTTCCCGAGCCGTGGTTGGGTGAAATGGCCGCCCACAAGAACAATCAAGATTCCGTCATCGCCTACCTCGATACCGATCTCGATGAATCGCTGCGTTTCCACAGCGGCGTTGTCATCCTCACTGAATTCCAAATCCTTTCCAAATCCCTCGACGGGGAATGGCGGCAGTGGGAACTTCGACCCGGACTCGTGTTGGAACATCGCGACCACGCCGGCGTGGGCACGCTGGCACTGAGTGATGCCGACCGCCTGCTGGCACGCTGGCACCACACCCTCGGTCGGGATACGGCTGTCCGGCGGCTCACCGAACGGTTTCAGGAACACATCAAAGCCGTCACGGAAAACCGCGAGCCCCCCCCCCCGGCGGGTGCTCTCTGCCCGATTTGTGAAACCCCGATCCCGGCGGGCCTCGATGATTGTCCCTCCTGTGCTGTCGCCGTCCATACCCGGCCATCGGTCTGGACCTTATTCCGCCTCTGGCGTTTCGCCCGGCCATACCGGCGCTCACTGGCCTACGGATTCGGACTCACCCTGTTAGCCACCGGAGCCACCCTGGTCCCGCCCTATCTGATCCGACCGATCACGGATGATGTTCTCATTCCTTTCAAAAACGGTGTACCCATCGATCCCGACAAGGTGACCTTGCTACTCGGCGGATTGTTAGGTGCGGCGGTGCTCGCGTGGATGCTCGATTGGGCGAAAACCTACATCCTCGCCATCGTCAGCGAGAGCATCGGATCCGACCTCCGCACCGCCACTTACGAACACCTTCAGGGACTCTCGCTCGAATACTTCGGAGGTAAACGTACCGGCGACCTGATGGCCCGCATCTCGTCGGGCAGCGATCGCATCTGTGTCTTCCTTTCCTCTCATCTGCTAGACTTCCTCACCGACCTGCTGATGATCCTGATGACTGCGGCCATCCTGATTTCGATCAATCCGTGGCTGGCATTGGTAACACTGGCACCCCTACCGGTGATCGCGTGGTTGATCCAACTCGTAAGAAACCGCCTGGGCAACGGTTTCGAGCAGGTCTATCGAATCTGGTCGGAGGTTACCAGCGTGTTGGCGGACACCATTCCCGGCATCCGCGTGGTCAAAGCCTTCGCCCAGGAAAAACGTGAGGTCAGGCGTTTCCGCGTTGCCAACGCGCGCAATCTCGCCGTCAACAACCGCGTCAACAAGGTCTGGTCGCTCTTCACCCCGACAGTCACGGTTTTCACAGAGATCGGCCAACTCGTCGTCTGGGGATTCGGCATCTGGCTGGTTTCGAAAAACCAGATCACGACCGGCGTGCTGCTGACCTTCATAGCCTATACCGGGCGTTTCTACTCACGCCTCGGCTCGATGAGCCGCATCGTTTCCGTCACCGAAAAGGCCGCCGCCGGAGCAAAACGGATTTTCGATATCCTTGATCAGGTTTCCAGTGTGCCCGAGCCCACACATCCGGTGCACCTGCCCGCGATCAGCGGCGCGATCGAGGTGCGCGGAGTCGGCTTCCGCTACGGCACCCGCGCCATCCTGCATGACATCGATCTAACCATCAATCCCGGCGAGATGATCGGACTGGTCGGGCATAGCGGATCCGGCAAGAGCACGCTGGTCAATCTGATCTGCCGGTTTTATGATGTGGCGGAAGGCTCTATCCGCATCGAAGGTGTGGACATCCGCTCGCTACCGGTGGCCGAATACCGTCGCAACATCGGACTCGTCTTGCAGGAGCCATTTTTGTTTTTCGGCACGATTTCCGAAAACATCGCCTACGGCAAATCCGACGCCAGCCGTGAGGAAATCGTCGCTGCCGCCCGCGCCGCCCACGCCCATGAGTTCATCCTGCGCCTGCCGCAGGGCTATGACTCGCTCGTCGGCGAACGCGGCCAAGCACTCTCCGGTGGCGAACGCCAGCGCATCTCGATCGCCCGCGCCCTGCTCATCGACCCGCGCATCCTCATTCTCGATGAGGCCACCTCATCGGTCGATACCGAGACCGAGTTGGAGATCCAGGCCGCACTCGACAATCTGATCCGCGGCCGCACCACCCTGGCCATCGCCCACCGGCTTTCCACGCTGCGCCGCGCGGACCGCCTCGTGGTGTTCGACCACGGTCGCATCGTGGAGGAAGGCCGGCATGAGGAGTTGATGGCCAACAAAGGTGCCTACTACCGACTCGATCAGGCACAAACCGCGTTTTTCAACGGTCCGCCCGCAGCCCCCCCTACGGATGACGACGAGCCTGTGGATCTGCCCACCCTCAAGGAAATCTGACCTACCATGGACGGCGACTACCAACTCCACCTCAACACCTTCGGACAGCTCGTCTTCACCAACGCGGACGGGGCCGAACACGTCAACATCGAGGCAGTCCGCGCCTTCCCCATCACCGCTGCGACAGAGAGCATTGCCTTGCTAGCCCAAGACGGCCATGAACTGGCATGGATTCCCAATCTGGACTCCTTGGCGGAACCACTACGCGCCATCGTCATGAACAAACTGGCCATCAGCGGATTCATGCCCGAAATCCTCCGCGTCAAGAGCGTCTCCTCATTCTCCACCCCAAGCACTTGGCAGGTGGAAACCGACCACGGTGATACCCACCTCATCCTCAAGACGGAGGAAGATATCCGCCTTCTCGCCGCCCCCACCCTGCTCATCGTGGACAGCCGTGGCATCCAGTTCCTGATCCGCGATCCCCAGGCACTTGATGCTAACAGCCGGAAAATCCTTGATCGTTTCCTCTGAAACTACCGGTCGTAAAAAACACCGTATAGCCACATGATTATACTTGTGATAAGAAACCGATGGTTTAGAATTGCGTCGGATGAAACTCGACATCGCCCAACTCGAACGTGTGGCCAATTTATTTCGTGCATTTGCGGAATCCACGCGTCTGTCGATCCTTCAGGAGTTAAAATCCGGAGAGCTGAGTGTTTCAGAGATCGTTGAGCGCCTGACCACCAGCCAGGCCAATATCTCCAAACAACTCAAGTTGTTGCACGATGCCGGCATCGTCAACCGCCGGAAACATGGCACCCAAGTGCGCTACCAGATCGCCGACCCGATGGTCTTCGACCTCTGCAGCCTCGTCTGCGACAAACTCAATCGCGACGCGCAAAAGCCCGCCAAGCTAAAATTCTGAAGAGGATGACAGATTCCTGCCACCGCTTCATCCAAAAACAAACGTGACAGTTCAGCTCGCGTGACTGGCTACGGTGGGGTGGACTGGATGGAACGGCCTTCAGCCTTCACCTAACGGATAAAAACATTCCTATCGCGCTGCCATGGGCAGGTATGGCATTTGACCTTTGGCCCGCAAGACCCAAGACACGCAACTGCCGGAATACCCCAAATCATTTCCCGATGGGATCAGGGCGCTTGATGCTTTTTATTCAAATATCATTGAGCATCCCCTTGAGGTTGCCGAAGAAATTGTCCAACTCATCGCTACTGGGTTCGGCACCGAGGATGTCGTCGTAGGTGGTGAAGTCGATGTGCTCATCATCCAACTCGCCGATGAACGAGCTGGGCTGACAACCGGTTTCCTGACCCCATTTGATGCGCTTGGAGCAATAGGTCATTGTTAGATTGTCCTGTGCGCGGGTGATGCCGACGTAGAGCAAGCGGCGCTCCTCGTCCTTGGTGCCCTCCGCGATGCTGCGGGTGTGGGGCAGAAACCCTTCTTCCAGACCGACGAGGAAAACGATGGGAAACTCCAAGCCTTTCGACGCATGCAAGGTGATCAGGGTGGCACCTTGTTTTTTTTCGAGATCGTCGTCCTCGCGATCGGAGGCTAGAGCGCTGTCGTCGAGGAAGGATTGGAGTTTTTTGCCTTTGGCGGCGTGGGCGCGCAGGCTGTCGATGACCATCTGGATGCCTTCGCCGCGTTGCTGGCGTTCGTTGTCGGTTTTGCAGCCGCGTTCGATCCACGGCAGGTATTCGATCTCCTTGATCAGGCCGTGAAGGACGTCGGCCGGGTTTTCGTGGTTGAGTTCGATACGGTTCTTCGCACCGGCGATCAGGGCGACGAATTCTTCGATGGCGTGGCGGGTTTTTGCACCGAGCGAGTAGGTGAAATTCGGGTCGCAGAGCGCCTGCCAGACTGATTCGTGGTGATCGCGGCTCCACTCGGTGGCGAGCACGGCGGAGGATTGGCCGATACCTCTGTTAGGTGCGTTCAGGATGCGGAGCAGTGGGACATCGGCATCAGGCGAAGCGAGGAGCTGGGCGTAGGCGAGAACATCTCGGACCTCGCGGCGGTCGTAAAAACTCTGCGCGCCGACCATGCGGTAAGGGATCTTGCGCTCGCGCAGGGCGAGTTCGAGTTTGCGGCTCTGGCCGTTGGTGCGGAAAAGCACGGCAAAATCCTCCCAGTTGCGGCCGACCGCGCCTTTACCGGCGAGGATTTCTTCGGCGATGAACTCGGCCTCCTCGTCATCACCAGGCATGGCCACGATGCGAACGGGGTCGCCGCCTTTGCGGGTGGAACGGAGGATTTTCTCGCGGCGTCCGCGGTTGTGTTTGATCAGGCTGTTCGCGGTGTGAAGAACGGCGTGGGTGGATCGATAGTTTTCTTCCAACCGGATGATCTTCGGATTATCGAAAAAGCGCTCGAATTCCAAGATGTTCGCCACCTCCGCGCCGCGCCAACCGTAGATCGACTGGTCATCATCGCCGACGACACAAACATGATAAGGCGGACCGACGAGCTGCTGGAGAAGCTGCATCTGGAGCGCGTTTGTGTCCTGGAACTCGTCCACGGTCACGCGGGTGAAACGCTGGCGAAACATGTCCCGGACGTCATCGTGCTCACGCAGGATTTTCTCGCCGAAAAGAAGGAGGTCGTCGAAATCCACGGCATTCTGGGCGCGGAGTTCGTTCTGATAGGCCACGGAGAGATTGGCGAAATAATCGTCATCGAGCGTGGCGGGATCGATGCCCTTGTTTTTCGCGTTCGAGATCGCACCGAGCACGGTTTCCGGTTTCACCTTTTCCGAGGATCCGCCCATGCGGACGAGGAGTTGTTTCATCAGGCCAACCTGGTCCGAGTGTGAACAGATCGAGAAGTTTTTCTTGTAACCGAGTTTGTCGATGCCACCGCGCAACAGACGGACGCAGAGAGAATGGAACGTGCAGACGGTCATTTCTCCGGCGGCCTTTTTGCTGACCATGCCGCCGATCCGTTCACGCATTTCGGAAGCGGCCTTGTTGGTGAAGGTGACGGCGAGTATTTCCGCAGGCGGGATCTTTTTCTCCAGCATGTGGGCGATCCGGCAGGTGACGGTGCGGGTTTTGCCGGTGCCTGCGCCGGCCAGGATCATGACAGGACCGTCCAGCGCGCCAACCGCTTGGCGCTGGGCTTGATTCAGGGAGTCGAAAGAAAACGAGGAAGCCATCGGCGCGCGGAGTCAAGCGGGACGACGGCGCGGTGGCGAGGCAAAAGCTGAGATCGTGACAAGATGGCTCATCGGCCTTCAAACGCGGCGGAGTTCTTCGATATCGGCGAGGTCCTGCAGGCGTCCTGCGGTTTGTTTGGCGAGGATGAGGTCGGATTTGCCGAGGTAGGGGATGGAAAAATCTTCCTCTTCCGAGATGACCCGGTTTAGCCATGCGGTTTCAAAATCCAAACCGGGAATGGTCGTGAGAAAATCGATTTCACAGGGTGCGACTCCAAGACTGAGCTGGGTGCCGGGTGTGGTAAAATCTTCCGGAGACAAATTGAGCATCGGAACACCGAAAATTCGGAACGCCCTCATCAGTTTTTTGGCGTTCTCGGGACTGGGCTCAATCCAAATATCGAGGTCTTTGGTGTAGCGGGGTTGGGAGTGATGGATCACCGCGTAGCCGCCTACCACCAAAAAGTGAACCTCACATTCGGACAATATGCGCAACAGATCTTTGAAGTCGGAGTTCATCGGGGTGTTTTCCTTTCATGCCTACCCAGTAATCGACCACGAGCTCCCAAGCCGCCTCGCGTCTTCTCTTTCCACTCATGGCCTGCCAGTCTCTGACCTGTTGACACCGGAGTTCCTCATGTGAGGAAAACTTGCGAATCGTCCAGTGCGAGCGGTCTTTTTCAGGCTGAATCACGGTCGCCAGTATAATCCCACTGTGGAGCTGGGCAAGATCGGGTTTTCTGAAAATCGGCGGAAATTCTAAAAAATCTGGCATTTTTGGCTTGCCAAGGAAGTTGCGGTGCCTAGTTTGCCCCTCCCATGCCAAGAGTCTCTGGAAAAGCAAAGACACGGAAAGCCGTTGCCAAGCGTTTCAAGGTCACTGGAACTGGGAAGATCCTACGTCGTAAACAAGGCGCACGCCACTTGCTGCAAGGCAAGAACAGCAAGCGGAAACGCAGGCTGGGCCAAGCTGCCTTGGTTTCCGATGCTGACCTTAGAAACGTCAGGGAAAATCTTCCTTTCTCCCACTGATCCGAACCGCCGCAACTGCAAACGCCCCCGTCCGCGAATCGGACGGCCTTCACACAGCCTGATCCCGCAAGGGAAGCACGAACAGGTGAGACTGTGGAAGGAATGAAAATAACGACCTGTTCCAACTGAAAACAAAACATGCCACGTGCCACCAATTCCCCGGCCAGCCGCGCCCGCCGCAAGCGGACGTTGCTTCGTGCCAAGGGTTTCCGCGGGTTCCGCTCGAAACTCTTCCGTTACGCCAAGGACGCTGTCCGCAAGGCGCAAACGTATGAGTATCGGGACCGCAAGCGTCGTAAGGGCCAATTCCGCCGTCTGTGGACACAGCGTATCAACGCCGCCGTCCGCAACCAAGGAATGACCTACTCGCGCTTCATCGAAGGTTTGAAAGCCGCTGGTATCGAAGCCGACCGCAAGATCCTCTCGGATCTCGCGATCACCGATGCCGCCGCGTTTTCCGCCATCGTCGCCCAAGCGAAGCAGGCCCTCGAAGCGAAAGCTGCGAAAGCCGTCGCCTGAGTCCGCGAAAACTGAATCCTGTCACCGTCGTCCGGCTCTCCCGGGCGGCGGTTTTTTTGTTCTTTAACCCGAACTCCAAAATTCCAACGGTAGGTCGGCTTTTGAAAACCACTGAAACGCTGAGAACCACTGAAGGAACTGATTCTTTCATGCTCTCAGTGAAACCAGCGGTGCTCAGTGCTTCAGTGGTAAAACTGTTCGAATTCACAAAAGGACGTTTATTGCCTGTCAAAGTCATACAAATGACTCACTCGGGAGCCCCAGAATTTTTGCTCCGCCCCTGATAAAACAGCGCGAAAACCCCGAAGCATCCTGCGATCATCGCCGCAAGCATCCCCCAGAACCAAGACCAGCCGTAGGTATCCGTGCCCACGCAGTGGTGGCGCAGCCAACCGCAGATCAAAGCCCCCACCAACGGACCCACCCCGTTGGAAGTCATGGCCAGCAACCCCTGCGCCTGCCCCTTGAACCCCGGATCCACACGGCGGTCCAGATAGACCTGCGCCGTGATGAAGTAGAAGGTGTAACAAACCCCGTGCAACGCCACCCCACCGATGTGCCATGCAATCATGCCGGTTACCCCGGCGAAGGCGCTCATTCCATATCGGATGACCGACAAACCCAAGGCCCACAACAACATCGTTTTCACACGAAATCTCACCATCGCCACCCCCACCAGAAACATGCTCACCACCTCAAGCACCTGCGCCACCGTCATCGTCCCGGTGGGATGCGGGTCTCCCAGCGTTTTCAAAAACTCCGGACCATACATGTAGAATGCCGAGAGCGGAATGGCGAACAAGGTGGTCACCAGGAAAAACACGCAGAAATCCCGCTGTTTCATCAGGGAAAACGCATCCATCCCCAAGCTGCTCTTCCAGGACGAACCCAGCCCCAATGGCGGTGTGTATGGCAGCAGGAATGCCAACAACCCGCATGCCACCCGCACCACCGCAGCCGCATAACCCGCCGCCGGATGGGTATCCATCTGCAACAGGTAACTCAAAGTCAGCCCGCCTACCACCCAACCCACCGTCCCCCCCACCCTCACCAGTGGAAACCGCCGCTCCCCGTGCGTGAGATGCGCCAGTGAAACCGTAGCCAGAAACCCCCACTGCGGACCGGCAATCAACGAATACAAGCCTAACAAACCTACAAACCACAGCGGATGCCAACCCGCGTCCAAACACCAGAACGCCGCCGCCAACGCCACCGCCGAAATCAACGATGACCATGCAAACAAACGGTTCGCAGAAACCCGCTGGTCCGCCAGCGCCCCGCCGATCAACGGAGAAATCATCGCGCACACCGGCGGCACTACGAACACCGCCGTCACCCAACCACCCAGGCCCCTCGACACCAGAATATTGGTCAGTGCCGGCAACCAGAACCCCGGCGACATGCCATGCAGGAAAAACACGACCCAGAGTAGAGTGAAAACCACTCTGGGATCCTCCGCCCGCTTCTCCTGATCACCACGCACCGCTTGGAATTAGACCACCCGCAGCGAAACGAAAAGACCGAATGTTTGCGAAACTTGCGCCCCTCAGCCGAGCTTCTCCGGATACTCACCTGCGGCGATGAGTTTGCGGATGGATTCCACGACGACTGGTTTATCCTCGGGATAGGTCACGCCAAACCACTGGCTGGTCGTCCGCAGGACCGGGCACTGGGCATAGCCGCCGTGGATCAGTTGATCGACCACGGTGGGAATGTAGCACTCGGATTTCATTTGGGTGCCGGATTCCCCGAGGAAGCGGGCAAATGCTTCTTCGAGTTGGGTGAAAAACGCCGGACTGAAGGCCCAGAAGTTCATCGACACCAACGAGCCGTCCGGAACCGCGCGGCGAATACCGTCCAAAGCGTTGCCGCGCACGACGTTGTCAGCCTCACGCTCGATGTTGAGATACTCCTCGACGTTGGTGAGCAAGCCGTTGCCGTCGATTTTGCAAATGCCGCGATTGACGTGACCGTGATCCGAAAGGGTGTTTTCCAGCGGATATCCGACCATTGCCATCGCGTCGAGATCGCCGGCGGGCAATCCGTTGAAAAAACCGGCGGCCCGGACGTATGCGTCACGACCGTAGAAATCATCGGCATTGATCACTGCGAAATGTTCCTTCACCACGTGGCGGGCGGCGCGCACAGCGTGGGAAGTGCCCCAAGGTTTGGCGCGGCCTTCCGGGACACTGAAGCCCGATGGCAGATCGTCCAACTTCTGAAACACGTAGTCCACTTGGATACGATCGGAGAATCGCGCCCCGACGCCTTGTTTGAAGGCCTCCGCGAAATCCTCCCGGATAATGAAAACCACCCGTCCGAAACCGGCGCGGATGGCGTCATAGACCGAGTAGTCGAGCACGGTTTCTCCGTTGGGACCCATGGGATCCATTTGTTTGAGGCCGCCGTATCGGCTGCCCATTCCGGCGGCAAGGACAAGAAGTGTCGGTTTCATAAATCAGGATGCAGTGTGCTAAAAAACCGAGTTCGTGAACATCTCGGCCGCACCGACATTGCAAATTCTTCAGTCGACTGACAATCCTTGAGTTTAATAAACCTCAACTTGGGCGGAAAATCCGGAAAATCACAGCCCATGAAGGACGCAATCTGAAAGAGATGTCTCGAAATCCACAGGGACTTCCGGACAATCGGATAGAGGCCGGATAGGAGCACTGAATTTCCCCGCTCCACCCTCCGTCCTTTTTACCGGCGGCGGCCCCGGGCCGACGAGCGGACAGGCAAGCATGGCTTCGTAGCAGGCCATGTAGTTACGAGCCACCCGAGCGTGGGAAAACTCGATCTTGCTTTCACGCATGATTCTGCGGATTTCACGCACGCGGATCTCCAATGGCCGCGCGAAAAAATCCATCGCCCGATCAATCGCCCAGCGGAGACCGTTGGAATCGTAATGCACGAAGCGGAAACCATTGCCGGTGGAGGCCTCCACGTCCAGCGGATGCACCGTATCCGCGATACCTCCGGTGTCACGGGCAATGGCCAACGTCCCATAAATCGGCGCGACCATCTGCGGCAGCCCGCAGGGCTCGAAAAGCGATGGCATCAACATGAAATCCGCACCGGCGTAGGCCAATCGTGATAGTTTCTCATCGAAGTCCGCCACCGCCACCCGGTTGCGCAGACCGAAGTTGCTCACGATTTCGTGCAACCACACTTGGTGGGGGCCGTCCGCCACCACCACGATCTGGAGACCGTGACGATGGTAGTCCGAAACCGTGCGGTGTAGAATATCGGTGAGCAACTCCGGCCCTTTTTGTGCAGGGTCCAAACGAGAGGGCCAGAAAAACACCGGCGCGGCGGGATCCATGACCAACCCCAGACGTCGTTGCAACGCCTGTTTATTGCATATCTTTCCTGCTAGAAAATCATCCGCTCCATAAGTCCGGACCAGCGCTGGATCGGTGGTCGGATCATACGACGGATCCGGCGCGTTCAAAATGCCGAGGGCGCAACCTGCGGCATGCTTGTTGCGGATCTCGGTCCTCGCAGATTCCGAAACCATCGGGTGATGACCGTCCACGACCTCTCTCAGAAAACGCGGACTCACCGCATTGATGCAATGCGCGGAAAAAATCCCGGTCGTCAGCAGATCGACCGACAACTCGGAGCGGGCCTGCTCATAGCCGTTCGCAGGCAGGCGGTTGTAGAACAGATGCATCCAGAACTCCGCGGCATCAATGCCGTATTCCTCGACGCGCGCCAGCGGCACATCGCGGGTGTGGATGTTGTGGATGGTGAAAAGACTCTTGATTCCGCGCCGCCGCGCCATCGCCGGAATCAACCCCGTCATCCAGTCATTGCAATGGACCAAGTCCGGTTTAACGGCGGGAATGATGTGGTTGATCACCTCGCGCTGAAAAACCAAGGCAATGCGCATGGCCTCGTCATCGTGGCGGCTATAAACCCGGTCTCTGTAGTAAAAGATACGGTCCTGCGCCAAATGGGTGCGCGAGTTCGGCAACATCTCATGATACTTCCTCAATTCCCCCTCATGCAGGTGGAAGATATTGCCATTGAACATGCGGCGGTAATTCGGCAGCGCGACGTGGATGTCCGCACCCAGGGCCACCAGGGCGGAAATCAACGAGGCCGAGACATCGGCCAGCCCACCGGCCTTTGCCGCCACACAGGGTGCCACATCACCCATCGCTTCCGGAAGATAGCTGATTTCCGGCGTCACCAGCAGGATCCTCGGGGCACGGAATTCCGAGCTCTTGCCCGTCCTGCGCGGCACCTGGCTCTTCCTCCTTCGGTGCGGTGGACCCTCTACCGCGTTATTGCGAAGATACGCCACACCCGTCTGGCTTAGATATCCAGGCTGGAACTTCCGGGCTGTATGAATATGCAACATCTGCATGGGGGCGAGCGCGGGGAATTACTTCAACAAGCATGGGTTTCCATCATCAGGCGGCACACTTTGTCATCGGTCATCTTGGGAACATGCTTCAACCATTTTCCGACGGAAACCGGTTTGGATGGCTCTCTGAGCGTGACCACTTCGTCGGCCTCATGCCGGAGATTGCAGGCGGCATGATGGCAGGTGGCGGGTGTCGCGAAAATGATCCGCTCCGCATGTTGCCGACGCAGCAGGCGGATGGCATCGCGGATGATGGAGCAGGGGGTCCCACCATCATCCACAAGGATCACCGTTTGATCCGCCACATCGACTGACGGGGCTTCACCACGGTATAGCCGTTCACTGCGGCACAGTTCCATGGATTCCTCCAGCACAGCGGCCCGGATTTCCAAATCGCTGAGGTGCAGATGGTCGATCAACGCACCATTGAGGATTCTCACACCGCCACTGGTGATCGCACCGAGAACCGCGTGTTCCGGACCAGAAGTGGTGATTTTCCTTACTAACAGGACATCGAATGGCGCTTTCAGAAACACGGCGATCTCGGCACCGACCTCCACTCCACCCTTGGGCAGCGCGAGAACAACGACGTCGCACTGCCCGGAAAATTTCGTGAGGCGTTGAGCGAGATTCCTTCCAGCCGTCCTCCGGCTGGGCAATTTATGGAGTTTTACGGAGTGCATGAGCTTATGGGTGTTAGAGGTCGAGGGAGGCACACGACGTTCAAGGATTTGTTTGTCGGCAGGCCAAGCATAGCGATGACACGATTTTTGAATATCCGCGAAAAGGATGATCCCATGCGAGAGTTTCCCACAGTCCATCGTACGCGGATTACTTACATGCGTCGGATTTTACCCTATCCTTGGATAGCGCCCACCTCGTTCCAATGGATGGCGTATCGGCTCAGCTCGCAGCCATCCGCCAAACCGAGTTTGACGCGGATGTGGGTGCGGTGCGCGTCCAAGGTGCGCGGACTGATGTGAAGCAGGGATGCAATCTCATGATTGCTCTTGGCCTGGCCGATCATCTCGAAGACCTCCATTTCACGATCCGTGAGACGTTCCAACGGAAAACTCGGTTGCAGATGGTTCCTAAGGGGATTGAGCGTCTGCAGCAGATGATTGGTGACGGCCTTGCCAACGAAAACGCCTCCGGCCAGCACCACGCGGATGGCCTCCACCATGCGCTCCGGCGGCTTGTCTTTCATGACATATCCGCGCGCACCGGCCCGCAGCGCACGCTCCGCATACATCAACTCGTCGTGCGTCGAGAACACAATGATTGGAATCTCCGGGTGCGTGGCACCCAAGTCCTTGATGAGCTCCATCCCGTTGCGGCCCGGCATGGTAAGATTGGTGACAATCAAATCCGGCATCTCCGATTCCACGAGGGCGAGAGCCTGGTTGACATTGCCTGCCATTCCGCACACCTCACACCCACACACGGTCGTGATCAACCGAGCGAGTCCATCGAGCAGCAATGGATGATCGTCCACCAGAAGAATCCTTTTCATGACCTGTGTCACCATCATCCTCAATTTTTGCGGAGTCATCAACCAAATTTATCAGGGCAGACCAAGCACAAGATACTACGCATATCCGAAACATGAAGGGGCAAATCGAAAGCACAAGCAGCGGTCTGAGTTGAAGAGGTGAGCTGTAAAGAGGAAGAATCGCGCCCTTCTTCAACGGATTCCTAATCTCCAATCTCCAATTTTCTTCTCTTGCGTCTTCAAGTCTTGCGTCTTTCAGGCGTTTTTCCTGCGCAGGCGGTCCTCAAGTGCGGGCCATTGGTCGCGGCCCACGATGTAGCCGATGCACTCGGGTTTTCCGCAGAGGCACGGATGGTCCTCGTAACAATCGACATCAAATCCATAGTCAAACGTGAGTTCCTCACCCGGATGGATGTCGCGCAGCGCGTGGATGAAAATCCTGCGGCCTTCGATCCACGCCTCGCAGTTCGGCGAGCACGAGTGGTTGATCAGGCGCGCCGTGTTCCATGGCACGTTGCCGTCGATATCGTAGTTCTTGGAAAGGGTGAAGATATACACCGCCGCGTCTCCGGTTTTGAGGGATTTCTTGTGCTGACGGTTGGCGCGGCGCTCGCTCTCCTCCTTGTCAACCCGCTCGCCCACGTATTCGACGATCCGTGTTTCCTTGGCGATGAAAGTGGTGGCGTAAACACCGCGACCGTGGATGTCCGACCCGCGGACCTCACAATAACGGCTCTGCCCGCGCTTCCACAGATCCACCAGTTTCCGATGCAGGATCATCTCCTGCTGTAAACCCTTCTTCCTCGATGCCATAATCTATCTCTAACGAACTTCGTGTTTTTTAACCGGCGGCAGCTCCATGTCCCGGGGCAGCGTTGAAAACAATCCGCGCAGGTCGCCCGCATTGAGATTCGCTCCGTCGATGAATGTCCAGTCATTCTTTCCCTTCTCACACACCGCCACCTGGAAGCTGGTGCTGTCAATCACCAGCGCCCGTTTCGCTCCCGCTGGAAAAATCCGGAATTGGGTCATCGTGGGAACCAGCACAAGCCACTTGGTATACACCAGCTTATCCACCTCGGCTCCGTTTTCCTTCACCCGTTTTTTACCGGGTGCCACCTCGTAAGCAATCGGTTTACCCACCGGCTTGCAGGAAATCATGCTGATCCCCTGCTGGGCCATTTGCGCCGCCACTCCGGCGAGTTGTTTTTCCAGAACCTCCTCGCCACCCATGCGTTGGGCGGTGCGTTTCTTCCACAAGGGATTCATCCGTTGCACCGCCACCTGATAGTGCCCGAGCACCACTTCGTCGCCAAGCTTGCCCACGGCCGCCACTGCGGACGCGAGCACATCCGGAGGAATCGCTTCGGAAGCCACTTCCGCTTCGGAGATGGGCGCGGGCGCACTCCCAGCCTGCTGAGCGGTTGTGATTCCGCACGCCATGGCCGACGCCGCGATCAGGGAAACAAGTCGTTTCAATTTCACGGGGGGGATTCATGTCCCCTTCCCCGCTCCACGTCAAGCTAAGGATCTTTCAACCGTGAATAGGCACCTTAACGCGTTAACGAGGACCGTCGCTTCAAAAATCAACAAACCTGTCCCAGCGTAACGAGCGTAGACGGATCATCAATCTCCTCCTCTTCATAATGACCCATGGCCTTCTTTTTTCTCACTCAAAGTTTTTACCATTGCAAACTCGACGCTTGATCTCCGGTGGGAGACCGCTCATCTTCCGTTCCGCCGTGCACGAGTAGCTCAGCGGTAGAGCAACCGGTTTACACCCGGTCGGTCGGCGGTTCGATCCCGTCCTCGTGTACCATTTTACTCTGAAAGAACCCTCTGGCGCGCTGGGTATTTGGGGTTGTCCAGCCTCATTTTTCCCAACCGACGCACCTCATGAACCGCCGCCAACTCCTCCACACCGGCTCGATCGGAGCTCTGGGTTCCATCGCCGCACGCAACATTTCCACCGCCCATGGCCAGACGCGCGTCGTCGGCTCAAACGCCTGCATCCGCACCGGCGAGCGCGTGACCTTCGATGAATCCACCCAGGAAGTCATGGCCTGCGGCAAGGTGTTCCACCTCTGAAAATATGAATCATCGTTCCAACCGGCGGAACTTCCTGCGCCAGTGCAGCCTCGCGACTCCCGGGATCATCCTCGCCTCCCGTGCGAATACTGAAAAACCGGAAGCAACTGGCAAACTTTTCTCCGCGATGGGTATGGCCGCGCCGCTAGACCGGGCCGCGCCGCTCAAGGCGCTTGGCGCGGAATTCCTAACCGTCAGCACCACTGAATTGTTAGCACCGGACAAGCCGGAGGAGTTCTTTGAAAAAAAACTCGCATTGATAGCGACATCACCACTGCCAGTGCTTGCCTGCAATGGTTTCATCCGTCCGGCCCATCTCCGCTGTGTCGGCACCGATGCCAACCACGATCCCATCCTCGAATGGGCGGAAACCTCCTTCCGCCGTCTGAAAAAAGCGGGCGGAAAATTCATCGTATTCGGCAGCAGTGGCTCACGGCAACTGCGCGACGGATGGCCGAAGGAAAAAGCCGACGCGCAATTCACCGCGTTACTCAAACGCATGGGACCGCTTGCGGAAAAACACGGCGTCACCGTGGTGGTGGAACAACTGCGGGACACCGAGTGCAATTACATCAACCACATCGGCGAGGGCGCGGCACTCATCCGCGCGGCCGGCCACCCGAACATCCGCCTGCTGGCAGACCTCTATCACATGGCGGTGATGGGCGACACGCCCGCCGACCTGAAAGCCGCGATGGATGTCGTGCGTCACGTCGAAATCGCCGAAAAAGGCGCGCGCACTTATCCGGGTGTGGCGGGCGACGATTTCCGGCCGTTTTTCCGTGTCCTGCGCGAGGCGGGATATCAGGGAGCCATCAACATCGAGGGCAAGGGCGTGGACAGTCAGATCGCGGCCGCATTCAAAGAACTCGCCAAGCAGGCCACCGAAGCCTAAACTTTTTTCATTCCTTCACCCCATGACAATCCGACTCCCGTCCATCCTCGCCGCCCTGGTCCTGTCTTCCCTGGCATCAGGCCAAGCCCTCCAACCCGACGCCGGCCAGAAAGCCCTCATCGAGCGCGGTTACGGCATGTTCATCCACTTCGGAGTCAATACTTTCAACCAAATCGAATGGTCGGACGGCAAATTGCCGGCGTCCAGCTTCAATCCAACCCAACTCGACTGCGACCAGTGGATCAGCACGGCGAAGGAAGCCGGATTCCGTCATGTGATCCTGATCACCAAACACCACGATGGATTCTGCCTCTGGGATTCCAAATTCACCGACTACGACGTGGCCTCGGCAGCGGTGAAAACCGACATCGTCGCGGAGGTCGCCAAGGCCTGCAAAAAACACGGGGTGAAACTCGGCCTCTACTATTCACTCTGGGACCGCAAGGAACCCACCCACAACGACAAGGATCCTTCCAAATATGTCGATTACATGAAAAACCAACTCACCGAGTTGCTAACAAATTACGGTGACATCTGCGAGCTGTGGTTCGACGGTGGTTGGGGCAAACCCGACGCGGAGTGGAACATCCCCGAAGTTTACGCCCACATCAAAAAACTCCAACCAAACTGCCAAGTCACCGTCAACCACACCATCAGCGTCCCGGGAAAACCACGCTCCGTTCAAGCGCCGGAAAATTACAAAAAAGGCGATCCGATCCGCTTTTGGCCCGTGGACTTCCGTACCAAGGATCCGAACCTTTGCCGCATGGACGATCCCAAGGAATTCACCGGTCCCGATGACAAGCTCCACTATCTTCCGTTAGAACACACCATCTGCATTTCCGACCGCTGGAACTGGTTCCAGAAAAATGACATCATTCCCGCACGCACGCCGGACGAACTCGAGGAACTCTTCTACTGGTGCACGGCCAATGACAATGTCCTGCTAGTCAATCTGCCGCCCGATCAGACAGGACGCATCCGCGAAAACGAACGCGAGGCGATTTTAAAAACCGCTGATTTGTTAGGAATTCGTGGCGGAAAGACCCCGCTGCCGAAAGCACCTGTCAATCAGGCAGCCGGCGTGGCAGCCGAAGCGGACAGCGTTTTGAGCGAGCAATTTGACGCGTCCAAAGCCGTTGACGGCAGCTTGGAAAAAACCCGATGGGCCGCAAAAACCAACACCGCCAGCCTCACTCTCAGTCCGGAGAAACCGTTTCTCTTCGATCGGATTTCCATCCACGAATTCTCGAAAATGAAGCCGCTGGGTGACAAGTTTTCCCAAATCCGTCTATTCCGCATCCAGGAGTTTTTTATCGATGCCCTGCAAAACGGCGAATGGAACACCATCCACAGCGGAACGGAAATCGGTGCCGTAAAAGTGCTCCGCTTCCCGAAGAAAATCCAAGCCGAAAAGCTGCGCCTCCGCATCACCAAGGCCAGCGAACCGCCCGGAATCCACCTCATCACCGTGGCGGACAGCAGCACGCGCACAACACGATAAAGATTTAGGTATTGCTTAAATGCACAATCGGTATTACCTTGCGTCCATGACAACGATTTCCCTGAAAGTTCCCGATGAGTTGGTGAGCCGAATGGATGCGATGGCACGAGCGAAACGGACCAGCCGCTCCGCTCTTTTGCGTGATGCTTTGGAGGAAAAGCTCAAGGCCGCAGACATCAAGGCTCCACCCAGTCTTTTCGAGCGAAGTGCCGACCTGTGTGGCATGGGAAGCAGCAGACTGCGTGATCTGGCATCCAACCCCAAACATCTGGATGGTTTCGGCTCATGAAGGAGATCCTCGCCGACACCGGACCCATCGTCGCCTATCTGGTTCGCAGTGACCGTGACCACGCCTGGGCTAAGAAAGAGTTCACGCAAATCACCCGCCCCTTGCTGACCTGCGAGGCGGTGATCGCCGAAGCGCTCTTCCTTCTACGACGCGGCGGACTCGAACCGGATGGATTGCTAGATCTGATCCGCCGCGGCTTGCTGGTGCCTAAGTTTGATTTGGCGCTGGAAATCACAGCCATTCAGCAACTGATAAAAACCTATCGAAACATCCCCATGTCACTGGCGGATGCTTGCTTGGTGAGGATGGCGGAGATTTATCCGGAATCCAAAGTCATGACGTTAGATTCGGACTTCGTAGTTTATCGGAAATCCCGAAGGAAGGTGATCCCACTTCTCTGCCCCAGGTGATGCAGTGCGTTTCCTTGCCTCGGACTTCCTTGAGGAAAAAGGTTTTCTCGATGTTGTCACCAGTCGTCAGTTCGGAATGGTGAGGCGGGAAGACCCGCGCCGTTGAAGAGATTGCAGTCTGGATGATCCGCCCAGCCGTAGCGCACCGCCACAGGCGTGGGGACATCAGGGTTGGAAACCACCACCGCTTCCCCTTCGATGCGAGCCGTGGCCCATTGCCACTTCTTGTCGGCACCCGCGATGGTGAATCCTTTCAGCTCACCGTCTTTTATTGTTAGACAACCATCGGTGTGCTTGAACGACAGAATCACTTTACCAGCATCGATCTTGTGTCCCGCCGGAAGCGGACCGGAGTATGGGATTTTCTACCCATAGACCCTCGCCTTCGCCCAGAGCGCCAGACGATGTCCCACAGGCCTTGTCAGCCGGGTGAATATTGTTAGAGTCGCCCGTATCGATTGTAATCGCCATCCCGCTGTTTGGCACGGACAGGGAACGCAACATGCATTCACGCACACAAGCCCAATCGCTGGGGGGATTCGGTTCCTGCATTTGTGGTTTGTAATATGGCAACTGCACCCACGCGAAGTGGAAATCACCTTGTCCCCAGCGGGTGCGCCAATCCTGGATCATCAAGGGAAGTTGTTCTGCATAGAGCTTTGAGACCGCTGGATTGCTGTTGCTCTCGCCCTGATACCAGATGCCGCCGTAGGATGAGTTGATCAAGCCCACCGGCGTTTTCAGGGATTGGTGCAATTCACGACCGAAAAAATACGCGGCGGCGGAAAAGGAACCGGCGGTTTCAGGACTGCAAATCACCCATTTTCCACCGCATTCCTGCTGCGGGGTTTCCGCCGGAACCCTGGGAACCAAAAAGGTGCGGATCCAGGGGAATTTAGCATCGGCGATTTTCTGTTTGGCGTTGTTGCTGGCAGCGACCGCCATCGCCATGTTCGACTGCCCCGATGCAATCCATACCTCGCCCACGAGCACATCCTGGATGGTGAGGGTGTTGTTGCCTTTCACGACCATGGTGAACGGACCGCCGATGACATTGGCAGGGCCGAATTGATCGATGGACGGCTCGAAGGTCATCGCAAGATTGAGGCCATCCGGTCGGCGTTTGGGAAGCCAGAATTCGAAGCGGTCGATGCCGATATCCGCCGGTGGTTCCTGCACGCTGGACTTGGCGACCGCCTTGTTGAAGGCGCGACGGTCGCACCGATGGTCGCACCCATCGTGTAGAGGCCGATCGCCAGCGCGCGCTCGCGGGCGGGAAACCACTCGGACACCGCCTTCGACGCGGCTGGCCAGATACCGGCTTCGCCAAGACCTAACATGGAGCGACAGGCACCCATCGAACGCACTCCCTGTGCCCATGCGGTGACGATGTTTGCAAGTGACCACCAGATTACAAAGACCGCAGTGCCGGTGCGGGTACCGAGACGATCCACCAGCGCAATCCTCGGATTTTCATGATCATATTCTATCTACGGTGTAGTGTGTGGTGCCGGAGCGCGTGCATGTTGCACGCTGCTGGATGGCGGACATGTTGTCCGCCTCTTCGCTTCGCAGAAGAGAACGGGTGACAGCATGTCCCCCGTCCGGCAGCCGACAGCATGTCGGCGCTCCCAGCCGACAGAATATCGGCGCTCCTTATGGGCAATGAGGTACATGCGTTGAGGAGTTGGCTTGATCAAACTGGAAATAGGCAAGGCTCAGGCACCATGCGGCGCCGTAGTTCACCCAGCCTTCGGGGTGGCGATAGGCACCCTCCGGATTGAAGGGAAACATCTCGCTGCCGGGGCAGGATGAAATCGAGCCGCGGCAGAGTTCCAGCCGGGCACAGATGTCGTCCTTGTATGATTTCGGCCAGCCGCGTTCGATCCCGGTGAATCCGGATGTCCGTCCGCCACGGAGAATCCCGTCCCGGAAAAAAATAATGCGCCAGCGACCAAAAATCCGGACGTCGTCCATCGAGGCAAACCGCGTGTCATCCTCTGCATCATTTCTCGGTGAATCTGGCATGAATCCCTCCCCTTGTCAGTGATTTCCACTTACACAATTTATACTTTTTATTACATATTAAGATCGATTGACGTGAGGAGAAGACGGCGGGAGACTTGGACAATCCCACTCCATCATGCTTTATCGCAATTGGCTGAACTTAAATCTCCACCTGCTCTGGTGTCACAACCGGTGTGTGGCCGAGGGAAGACAAGAAACCGGGCCGACACTGCAATCCACCGAGTTCACCAACAGCGCAGCCTGGCTGGTGCGCAAGGGATGGGCATAGGTCGAACACGACGGCCAGTGCCATACGGCACATCCGGGCCAGTGGCTGATCGTGAAACCAGGGGCCCGTGTGCAGACGTTTTCGCACGATGCCGGTTGAGACAACCCGACATCCGCATCAAGGAGGTCGCAATCGATCTCGGGTTCAAACACCTGTCTCACTTTTCCAAGTGGTTCAAAAAACATGCCGAAAAAACCCGCAGTCGGGGCGCAAGGCTACGGTTTCTGGCTAACCAAAATCACCGGACCGAGCAGGCCTGAGGATTCTAGCTGCCATTTTCCGGGACCGCTCGCGACGACCCTTACATTGGTCTTGGTCAGGCGTTGTGCTTCGGGCAAGGCGGCATCGCCGATAAGACGGTTGCGCCATGAATTGACGACCATGACTTCAAGTGTGTTTTCGCCGGGTTTCAGGGCCTTGCCGAGATTCACACGGAATGGCGGACGCCAGACAATGCCGAGATCGGTGCCGTTGAGTTTCACCCGTGCCATGCCGACATCCTTGACATCGCCGAGTTCGAGCGCGAGCGGTTTTCCGGCAAGTTCGGCAGAAAGCGTGAAGCGATTTTGATAGGTGGCCTTGCCAGAATAAAAGCGGATGGCCGGATCCTCGTGCTTGGTCCAATCGGATAGATTTTCGAATCGGACAGGCTTTGCGGGTCCGCCCCACTTGGGATCGAATTTCACGTCCCATGGCCCGTTGATGACCTGAGCTTGCTGCCAAACCGGTGAATTTAATCCGGTGCTGCGCTCGGTTGTGAAAGTGGTTTTCCGGAACACCACGAACAAACTGTCATAGGGAGTTAAATCTAACGACAAACGGGTGACACCACCTTTACAGGAATACGATGATGCCTCGCGAATCGATCCATCGACCGGATCCCAGATTTCGGGAAGCTGGCCATTGACGCAGAAGGCGGCATCGATGCTCTGTGCCTTGCCTGACAGTTCGGCGAGGAAATACACCTCGGCGTCGCCGATCCGGTAGTGAATCCAATCGGTGTCCGGGACGCTGGATTTATCCTTGTGTGTGAGCGAGACATCGGGCGCGATGCCGTCGGTGAGAAGCAGTTCGCGGGCGGTCATGCCCCATGCAACGCGACCTGCGCCGACTTTGCGCACTCCCTTGGTCTCCATGTCGAGGTTTTCCGCCCCCCAGAGACCATCTGCTAGACTTTGGAAAAGCGCCTTGCCTTCCGCGCCGGCTTCCAGACTCACGGCTTTGAGTGGTTTCGACCCGAGCACCGTGGCACCGGCGCGCACCAAGGCATCGATTTTTTTCATGGCTCCCAGCGCAAGGATGCGGTGGTCGGGCAGGACGAGCACGCGGTAGCGCATGCCGGACGGCAGCGCGAGTTGACCGTCCTTAACCGCCAACCCTGTGAGGAGGAGTTCCTCGCTGAGCACGTCGTAGTCGAAATCCGGCAACGCGCCCGCCGGGTCCTTGCCCTTGCGTCCGAAGATGTTAGGAATATGGTCGCCGTAATAATAAACCACATCGGCCACGAAGCCGCCCTGCTGTGCGAGGAACTGGCAACGTTTCAAATAATCGATGAATGCCGGGGCCTCATCCCACCAAGTGATCTGCGGGTTGAAATGGGTGCCGGCGAAGTATTCCTGGCCGGGCAGTCCCATCTCTTTCGGTGAGCAGGTGAAGGTGTGGTTGAATACGAGATTCAGACCCGCACAGAACTCGTGGTCGAAAGTGGGTTTCATGTCCGACCACGGGGTGTCGTTCCAGTGCGGGCCGATGGTGGTGAAGCCTTCCGCGCCGACCAGACGCTTGCCGTAGGTGTGAGCGGCGGATGATGCCTGCTTGACGAAAAAACGACCGTCCGGAGTCGAGCGGTGCGGTGAAAGCGACCAGAATTCGCTCATGATCAATTCACTGCGACCATAGTTTTTGAGGCCGTCCAACGGGCCGGCATGAGGTCCGGAGCACTCCGGATGGGTAGCCATGCCGTGGGCCTTGGCCAGTTCCGCAAGGCGGCCGTAGTGGTCGGCCACCAGATCACCGATCGTCTTGCGGAAGTCTGCTAGAAAGGCGTTCGAGTTCTCACGGCTGTCCACCACATGACCGGTCAGCACCGCGAGCCATGGAATCAAGTCGTAGCCGCGATGTTTGCGGAATGTTAGATCAAACCCAGGCGTCCAATTCATGCCGCCACCTTCCCAACTGTCAGTATGGACATAACGCAACGTCGTTCCCGCCAGCGGGCCGATCGCAGTACAGAGCGGCTCGATGTTCTGTTTCCAGTAGGCATCAAGCGCGGCGGGGTTGAGATAATCGATCACGCGACCGCTCCAACCGGCGCTGCAGGTGGAAACATGTCCGCCTGCGGGAATATGGCCGATGCGCAGGATCTCCCATTTGCCCTTCGGAGCTTCCCATTTCAGCTTGCCGTCGGCATTCATCTTTCCGGTGATATTGAGAATGTCGCCGGATTTCACCACGGCATCGACCGGAGCGGCGGGCAAAACTTCTAACAAAGTCCGGCAGTCCGGAGCGGACATGCCGAGTTCCTTGGTGACGCATTTGAGATCGAGCCCGTCGATCGGACGGGGCTTGCCCGATCCGAGTGGCACGGCGATCACCACGACATCGCGGAAGAACTTCTCCTTGACGGGTTTCGGCAATTCCACTTCGACCGTACCCGGTCCCTCGACCGTGGCGCGCGACCATACGAGATGCTGCGTAGTTTGTTCTTCGGTCACCTCCGGTCCGCCGAGATTCCATCCGCTCTGGATGTTGAGGCTCAGTTCCAGGTCAAGGCGTTTGGCTTCCTTGCACGCGTGGACAAACAATTTCGTCCATGCCGGAGAACCGAAAGCCGGACCGGCGGGGACAGGGTTGTTCTTTTGCTGCGAACTGCCGTCGGCATCGAAGATCAGCGCGCCGCTATAGCCCTTGGCCTTCATTTCATCGAGGTCGCGGGTGATGGCCTGCTCGGTGACGTTGCCATTGAGCCACCACCAAAAACAACGGATGCCCGCGCTGTGCGGCGGAGTGCGGAAACCGGTTTCGAGATCGGCCGCAGTGGTGGCAGCACAGAAACTGGCAACGGCAAAGAAACAAAAACTTGCGGCGAAAAGACGGATCGTGGGCATAGGCATGGCGGGTTGAAAATACGGCTCGCTCGCTTCATAGCTTACAACATTTGCTTTATCTCGTTATATCCAGTTCTGCATGTCGTATCATGGCAGGGACTGACCTCCGGGCGGTCCGGCGAATGAGATGATCATGAATGAGCCGATGCATGGTCATCATGTCGTTTCATCGACTTACATTCGCCGTTCATTCTCACGGACCGCCCGGAGGTCGGTCCCTGCCATTTTTAAGACAGGCTCTTATGCACGATCTAACAAACACTTATCGCCATAATATTGATAGAGCTTGGCAGGCAACACACAGCCCGCTCCACCCCAGACAGGACCTCCACCGCCCCCTTGTTTCGGTGCCGTATGCGGCAGATCGCCCGTGTCATTCTGCCCATCCAGCCAGTCCTCCGTCCACTTCGCATAAAAAGCGGGTGCATTGAGACTCATCACCAACGCTTCCACACCCAACTGTCCGTCGCCATAACCCAGCCGCTCGCGATGCGGACAGTCCACCATGTAACCACCGAGATTCAGGCAGCGCAGCGTCCAGACGTTCACCTTGTGGATGCGGTTGAACAATTCGTTAGAGCATTCGAATTCACCTGCACCCTTGAGCTCCGACTCGATCAGAAAGGCCTCGGCGTCTTCCTTTTTCGGCGCTTTGGACAAGCCCTCGACGATGACGTATCGAAAGCCGTGATAGTTGAACTTCGAGCAGAATTCCTCGCCTGTTTTGCCAGCCGAAATGAATTCATCGACCTGCTTGAATGTCTGATAGGCAACCTCGCCATCGTCCGTCTTGATGGTCCAGGTCGCGGTTGCTCTGATATGGCCTGCGGGTGTCTTATCCCCCGCAGGAGACTGGAACCGCTTGTCGGCGAAACGCATGACCACTTTCTGCCCCGATTCAAGAGCGGGCATTTTGAGCCGCAGCAATCCGGTTAGATTGGTGCCGAAATCCAACTCCCAGGCATTCACGCCAAGGGCGGTGCACTTAGCAAGCGGAATCACCTGGCCGATTCGATTCGGCTCGCAGGACTGAGCACCCACCGCGCAGTAAAAATGATAGACCACGCCGTCGTGCTTCACCACCCAGGGCTTGTGGGCGTATTGTTTGTCCCAGATGATGTTGCTCTTGTAGAGCGTCGCCTTCTCAAACACACGCACATCGGGCTGATCCCTGGTCAGCACCGGGTTTTCCGTGAGGGGAGTCCACTCGCGAGCCTCGGTGGGCGTCTTTGTCCATGCCAGCCCGATGGCCAGCGGATCGGTCTCGTAGCCTTGTTTTGCGCCGCCGAGGTAGGAGATCCAATACTTGTCGTCGAAGGTCTGGAGTTAGCAGGGTCCACCCCACGTCGTATCGCCGAGCGCCACATAACCGGCCCGCTGCCAGCAATCCCATCCATCGGCAGGAATGCTCAGGATCTTCCCAAGCTTCTCCCAATGCAACAGATCGGCACTGCGGGCGAGACAGGTCTCGTATCCAACGTTTCCGGCGCTGGCGATATAGATCATATACCACTGGCCATCCTTGCGAAACACGCTCGGTGAATCGACCAGTTGTTTTGATTGTCATTCGGTTGGCGGAGACAGTTCGAGGATTTCCTGGCCGAAGAGCGGCAGGGAAAGGGTCAGCCCGCCGGCCTGCAGTTGTTTGCCGGTGAAGGTGCCCAGTTCCAGCGGATCCAACAACGCCGTGACCTTGTAGGATTTTGCGGGATCGACCCACGGGATATTGACGGAGCGCCGGTCGTTTCCGCCGCTACCGCGCAGGACCACGACGGCACCGTTGCCGCGAGGATCGAGTTTTCCCCACCAATGCCAGTCGGTGTCGGTGGGCGCAGGGACGCCGCTGTATTGGAATCTACGATAGATGCCGTAGTTGGCATCGAGCCGCTTGAGGATGTCGAAGCGGCTGCGGTAGCGGGCGATGTTCTCTTCTGTCAGAGAGGCAAGATCACCCGCATAAACCGTGGGCGCACCCATGAGCCAGCTGCAGACTTGGCGGTCCTGGACATGCGGGGTGAGGCTGCCCTCCCAATTCACGGTGGCCGCGCCGTAGTATTCGACGCATTCCAAGGGCAGACCCCGGTGAGCGTAAAACCGGTTGCGGGCATTCAGGCAGCCCTTGATCAGTTGTTCGCGCAAGGCCTCGACACCATGGCGACTCCATCCGTCATGCGGCCGCTCCTTGAAATCGCCGCAACCACTGTAATCGTTCGGTGGAATATGATAGAGCGAGACATGCTTGAGCGCCGCCAGGTCGCAGGGCGTGCCGGGCGTGCCCCAGTAGATTTCATGGGTGATTTCATTCGCCACATCCGGAGCCAGTTTGCGCAGGAGCGTCTGGGATTCGAGCAAGCCCCGCAGCCCGCGGAGCAGCGATTCCTTACGGGTGCGGCTCTGGTGTCCGGCCGCGAGGTCGCCGAATTGGATGTTCGAGAAATCCTGCTTGAAGTAGGTGACTCCGTAGCGGTCATGGAGGTAGACCAGGTCATTGGCATAGTATTGGTTCCAGGAACTGGCGAAGCTCATGGCGACGCCGTCGAGTCGCTGAACCTCAGGTGAAATGGCGGCGTCTGGCAGCGCCTTGAAATCGCCGGCATCGCGGCTGCGGAAACACGACACCCAAAGCCCGAGCCGCATGCCTTTGGAGCGGATATAGTCGCAGGTGGCGTCGAAATCCGGAAAGGTCTTCGCATCTGGCGTGATGCCGAGCCGGTCCTGCTGCCAGCCGTCGTCGAGTTGTATCACGGCAAACCCGCACTTGGCGGCGATGTCCGCCTGCTCGCGGATCAGCGCATCGTTGATCAAATGGCCGAAATTTGTCCACGAGCTCCACAAGGGTGCCGCGATCCTGGCGCGGGCCGGCGAGATGCCCAGATGCTCGCCGAGGAAATCGCGGAAGCGTCCCTCGACGGCGCGGTCTAACGGCAGCGACTCGGCGGACGCCGTCTTGATCGCCTCTCCGTTGAAACCAAACAGGAAGGTTGGCTCGGAGACGAAGGATTCGGCCGGCCCGACGACCCACTCGAAAAACTCCGGGTTGTAGCCGGCCGCGCCGTGTTCGGTGATGAGCCGGAGCGCGGAGGGAACTTCGGAGGCGATAATGACCCCCTTGGTGTTGTCAGCTTGGGAAAAGGCTACAATCGAGGAGGTGGCGCCTCGCTCGGAGGGCGTGAGTTCGGCATCCCGGACAAAGCCATTGCACAGCTTGAGATTGTCCGTTAGAAAGTTATCGAGCTTCAGCCAGTTGGCGCTGTTGTTATGGATTTCCACCCATTTGCGGATCACCGGGTATCCGGCGTACACCTCGTAAATCAGGTTGGCGCTGACACCGGCCAGCATTGGATCCTTGAGAGAACGGCTGCGGATCACGACCCGCTGCGTACCGGTGTGCGGCTGGGTGACAGTGACATTGGTTAGATCGAAACACCGTCCCCACGAGGCAGCGGAAAAAGTCCGTCCATCGATCCACCGCATCCGCCCTGCGGTGGGTTTTGGTTCGGTTTTCGTTTTGCCGCTGACCTTCAGGGCATCCGTGTCGTTGGCCTTCGCCTCGGCGACGTTCAACGCCGGACCGCCACTATCGATGGGCAATTCCAACGGGTTGCGGTTGGGTTCGGCCCGTGTGATCCGGAACGACAATTCATCCGCCGGGCAGGCGATCAACGGGGTTCCGGATACGGTTAGAGTCTCGGTGGCGACATCGCCGCCGGACACCCTGATGACCCGCTCCAGCACGCCGGCCTTGATCCGGATCGCGTCACCGTCCGTGACGATGGATGGGTCTGCTGCGGCCGCGCTGGCGGATGGCCCGGCTGGAACCAGCAACAACGCAACGAGGGTCAGGATCGGGAAATTCATGCGGACATTCATTTGTAGAGCGGGATGAGATACTGCGGCCCCCTTGACTTCGGGAAGCCTCGCAAGGGCAGATCCGCTGCCTTGATGACCGTGGTTTTTCCGTCCTGCGTATGACTGATCGCCGTGCGGAAATAGTAATCCTCCAGCCAGGCGTGGGTCGCGGTCGAAATCTTCATCCGCGCCTCCTCCGCCACAAAGGCGGGATTCTCTTGGCCGCCAAAGTTGATGACACCGCCCATCACCTCGGTGCGCCCGCCATGGATCGTGCGAACCACGGTGCCCTCGCCCTCGGACTTGTAGCCCATGAGCACCAGGTCGCTGCCGTCGTTGAGAATCATCGGCTCGCCCCGCTCGGGATTGAGCTGGCGGGCCCAAACCTTCTGCCCCTTCAGTGAGACGGGGCAGCGCCCGTGGCCGGTGGCACCTGGAAACGAACCGCTGGTGGTGGCGACATTGTCGAAGAAGACCTTCGCCCCGGGCACGGTGTTGCGGTAGAAGTCCAGCGTCTGGGTATGCATGTCCTTGAAGCAGACGGTGCGCGTGCATGCATGGGTGAAGGTGCAGTGTTCTCCGTTCCATTGCTCCCATGCCATCAGGCGCTCGATGAACACCGGTCTAACAGACGAATCCGAACCCTGATCGCCACCGATGACAAACCCCTCGCGATCCGAGTTCTTGAGATCCACGCCCGACACCAGGTCGCAGAAACCGAAGTCGATGTGTTCGACGCCGGCAGGGATCCTGACCGGACTGTTCAACAGATAGCGCCCGGGCTCGAAGCGAATGTCCGCCACGCCGGAATCCATTGCCGCCTGGATCGCCGGGCTGTCGTCGTTCACCCCGTTGCCGATGGCTCCGAAGCGGCGGACGCCGGTGGATGGTTTGCCGTTAGTCTGATAGACCGGCGTTTCCTCCACGGGCAGACGCGCCATGCCCATGGCACCCTTTTCGCCGAATACGGCGGGCGAAACCCGCTCGTCGATCTTTCCCGCATCATCAAACCCGGATAGCGTCACATTCGACACGTAAAGCCCGCCCGCCTTGTGGTCGATGCCGGTGGATCCCTTCCCGTTCAACACGGAGTCAACTAGCACCGTGAATCCCTGCGGGCTGGTACAGGTGAGGCCGACGGGAACATCCGTTGTCTGGATATTGCGCAGGCTGAGACTAATCGCTCCCACCGTGATCCCGGAAACCCTCTGCCCACGCAGCCGGATGTCCTCCGCGTGGGCGAACATGCCGAAGGATCCGGAGTCGATATGCAGGCCGTGATCGAAGCCCTCGACCTCGACATGCTTGATGAGGATTCCGGAGTAGTTGGCGTGCCCCAGTTGCAGGCCTGCAAAGCCCGAGCCGTCCCCGCTGACGATCCGCACATTGCGGACGGCCCCCGAGTTGTTGGCGAAGAAATCCAACCCGACAGCACCCGGGTTTCCGCTGCCGCTGTGGATGGTGAGGTCCTCGCAGTAGTTGGACATGGACACGTTGCTTTTCTCCGCAGCCATGAACGAAATCACCGGCTTGCGCGTGTCCTTGCCGAAGCCGGGCGCGTGGTCACGCAGGCGGATCACCGTGCGGCCCACTCCCGCGCCACGGATCCGGATCCATTGGTTCAACTCGTTCTTGTAGGTGTTCTGGAGATCCTTGTGGCGGTAGCGGAGGGTATCCGAAACCAGATAGGTCCCCTCCGGAAAATACAGCGCAGGCACGTATGGCAACCGGGCACAACACGAGACATGCACCACTCCGTCGGCACGGTGGTTCTCGACACCTCCCGTTAGATAGTGCCGCCCCTTCGCAGGCAATGCCTCCACCTCCGCCAAACCCTGCCGGAACGCCAGTTGGGTGATACGCGTGACATCATCCAGCGCCCGCAGGATCGCTTCCGTTGAGTCACACTTGCCGGTCGGATCGGCGGAATACGGCGGGTTGCAGAGATTCAGGATGGTGCCAGCAGGATATTCGCAGCGCGAGTTGGCATCGGCGGCGTGCAGGGATGCGGGAGGCGCCAACAGCAATGCGGCGAAGAGCAAGGCTACGAGGGAAGAAACGCGTGATGCGCGCGGGTAAGATTTCATGATGGGTTCTTTACGGGAAAATCAGCGATTTACTTGCGGGCAGTTTCCGGCACCAGACGGTTGGCAAGTGCGCAGAGCTGGTGGAGATTCCCAAATCGCCATCATTAGTCCAAGAGCTGAAGGTGAAGGAAACCGGACCACGGAGACGGAATACGTCTTGGGAGGCCTCTTGTTATCAGCATCCGGGCTGATCACGTAGGAAACCGGCCTCTTTCCCGCGCTCAAGGGCGGGAAGGGAACGGCACGGTTGCGCTGGATGCAGGGCGAATGAAGGAGAACGCGGGCGATCATGGAAATGGTTGATAATCGACTCATGGCTGATCGTTCATGCCCCATTCTCGCGGACCGCTCAAAAGAGCCCGTCGTGGCCATTTTTCCGGGAATTTTCAAACCTTTCGGAATCCGCTTTACCGCCTCGGCCCGATCGACCACAATCCATATCATGAAATCCGCGCACCCACTCCGTATCGGAATTTTCGGTATTGGCTTGGACACTTACTGGCCCCAGTTCGACGGGCTGAAAGAACGTTTGGAAGGATACCTGGCCCGCGTGGCTGAAAAAATCGATCGGTCGGATGTGGAAATCGTCAACCTCGGGTTGGTGGACAATCCTCAACGGGCTTACGAAGCAGGCCGGGAATTCCGCCGTGCCGATGTGGATGTGATTTTCCTCCACGTAACCACCTACGCGCTTTCATCGACGGTGCTGCCGGTGGTTCGCCGCTCCAAAGTTCCGGTGATCGTGCTCAACCTCGCGCCGGAACCCGCCATCGACTATGCCCGCTTCAACGCACTCGATGATCGGACCGCCATGACCGGCGATTGGCTATCATTTTGCTCCGCATGTCCGGTTCCGGAAATCGCGAACGTGTTCCAACGATGCGGGATTCCCTTCCATCAGGTGACCGGTGTTATTGACGGGGATCCTGAGTGCTGGCGTGAGATCGACGAATGGGTGGAAGCTGCCCGGGTTGCTGCCGGAATGAATGGCAATCGCCTTGGGCTGATGGGCCATTACTACAACGGGATGCTGGATATTTACTCGGACACCACCTTGCAGTGCGCGGTGTTCGGCACCCATATCGAAATCCTCGAGGTGGACGAACTCGCCGCGCTTCGGCGCGACGTGACGGCCTCCGAAGTGGCGAAACGTCTGGAAGAATTCGGCACAACCTTCGATATCGAGAAAGATTGCCCCGCTGAAGATCTTGAAGAGGCTGCCAGAACCTCACTCGCCCTCGACCGCCTGGTGGATCTTCACGATTTGGGATCGATGGCATACTACTACAAGGGTAGTGGTGTTGCGGAAAACGAGGTCACCCTTTCTTCTATCATTTTGGGCACCTCCCTACTGACGGCGCGGGGGATCCCGGTGGCCGGCGAGTATGAGGTGAAGAACGTCCAGGCGATGAAAATCATGGACCTGTTCGGTGCCGGCGGCTCGTTCACGGAATATTACGCGATGGACTTCACCGCAGACGTCGTCCTGATGGGACACGACGGACCGGGGCACATCGCCATCGCCGAAGGAAAAACCAAGGTGCGCCCGCTCAAGGTGTATCACGGGAAAGTCGGCCGCGGAGTGTCGGTCGAAATGGCCGTCAAGCACGGGCCGGTGACGTTGTTGTCCGTGATCGAGCGGCCCGGTGGCAAACTCGCCCTGTTAGTGGCAGAGGGCCAATCCGTGCCCGGTCCGATCCTCGAGATCGGCAACACTAACAGCCGCTACAGCTTCGCCTGCGGGGCACGTCAGTTCGTAAACCTTTGGAATGCGGCGGGACCGGCACATCATTGCGCGGTCGGCGTCGGACATCTTGCCGATAAAATCACCAAACTCGGCAGGCTGCTGGATGTCGAAACGATCCGGGTGATTTGAACTCGTCCAAAACCATCGCCTTATGAAAGTCATTGCTGTTGCCAACCAGAAGGGAGGAGTGGGAAAAACCACCACCGCCCTCAATCTATCCGCCGCTCTCGCCCTGCGTGGGCAGCGGGTCCTTTTGGTGGATCTCGATCCCCAAGCCAACTGCACCAGCGGACTCGGTATCGAGGCCCCGGATGGTGCCAGCATGTATCCGGTCCTGATGGGCGAGGCCACCGTCCACCAACAAATCCTCCCCACCGGACGCGAGAACCTATCGATCGTCCCGTCGGAAATGGACCTCGCCGGCGTGGAAATCGAACTTGCCCGCAGCGACGACCACCTCACCCGTCTCAGAACCATCCTCCAGGGCCTGAAACCGAACGATCTTTTCGAATTCTGCATCCTCGACACCCCGCCATCCCTCGGCGTGCTGATGACATCAGCCCTTGCCTCTGCGGATGAAATCCTGATCCCTCTCCAGTGCGAGTGGTTCGGCCTCGAAGGACTCGCCAAAATCGTCCACGTCATCGACCAGATCCGCGGTTCGGACGCGAACAAGGACATCCGCCTCGAAGGCATCGTGATGACGATGTATGACGGTCGCACGCTGCTCTCCAGACAAGTGGTGGATGAAGTCTCCAAGTTTTTCCCCGATCAGATGTACGGCACCATGATTCCCCGGACCATCCGCATCGGTGAGGCACCCAGCCATGGACGGTCTATCTTCGAGCACGATCCGAACGGCCTCGGAGCCCAAGCCTACGGTGCCTTGGCTGATGAGTTTCTCACGCGTCACGCCGCCTGCGGCCCGCTGCTTGCCAAAGGCTGAACGCCTCATCCCGGACTTGGAAACATGAATGCATCCACGAGCGGCAGCACACGCCCGAGCCTGCTGGAAATCCTCCGCACCCGATGAAAACCGAACGCGCGGATGCCCTGTTAGTTTCCCGCGGACTCTGCGATTCCCGCGAGCAAGCGAAACGCCTGATTCTCGCCGGCGAAGCCCGCAGCGGCGACCGGATCATCGATAAACCGAGCGTCAAACTCCCGCTGGATGCCCCGCTCGAAATCAAGGAGAAACCCCGCTTTGTCGGGCGTGGCGGGCTCAAACTGGAAGGAGCACTCGACGCCTTCGGAATCGATCCCGCCGGTTGGGTCTGCATGGATGTGGGTGCCTCCACCGGTGGTTTCACCGATTGCCTGCTCCAACGCGGTGCGCTGCGCGTCCACGCTGTGGATGTAGGCACCAATCAACTTGTGTGGAAACTTCGCAACGATCCACGCGTGATCGTGAAGGAACAATTCAATGCCCGCCACATGGTCCCCAAGGACATCGGCGAAAAAGTCCGCCTCGCGGTGATGGACCTTTCCTTCATTTCCCTCACCAAAGTCCTGCCAGCCGTGTTTCCGGTGCTCGATGAGGATGGCTGCGTGGTCTGCCTGATCAAGCCGCAGTTCGAACTCCGGCGTGAGGACATTTCCAAGGGTGGCATCGTCCGCGATCCCGCCCTCCACGCCCAGGCCATCGAAAAAATCCGCCGCTTTGTCACCGAAGATCACGGCCTCACATGGTGCGGTGTCATCCCGTCCCCCATCACCGGCACCGATGGAAATCAGGAATTTCTCGCCTGGATCGGTCTGAAATAAGCAGTCACCCAGAAAACTGGTTTTTTCTAACAACGAATGCAATTTCGGTGGCCCCGGAACGATCCGGTCCACAAGATTGTTGATCCACCGGCACTCCCCGCGCAGCCATTCCAGCGCGGTGCCATCCACCTTCCAGCGGGCCGCTTGCTCCATCACCAGTCCTAACAATATCGTGCCATTGGCCTCGATCGGCTCGCATGGCAGAACCGTCACCCCCGGCAGTCCGGCACGGAAACACTCTAACAAAATAGCCAGCAACTTCGCGGGAAACGACACCGACACCCCGCCCTCCGCAGCGTCCGCGTCGTCCAGAACAAACCCGGCCTCGGTCGTATTGGAAACGACCCATCTCAGATCCGGCGATGCCGCCACTTCCATGACGGCCGGCCAATCCGTCCCGGCGAAAAGCGCGCGTGAAACCGACCCCACCGCTTCGGAGCGATCGATCACCCTGCCGTTCTCCAATCCTTGCAATGCCACATGATAGCGGCCTCCCGCCACATTGAGCGCATCTGCCCGCCCGCGGCCGGTGGACTGCACCACCACCACCTTGCCGAAGTCCTCGCCTCGGTTCGCCTCTTCGATGAAAAGATCGACAAACGCCCGCAGAAAATTCCCCGCACCGAACTATAATACCGTTTCCTTGCTCATTTTGTTAGTCCGGTCAAAGCGTCACACCCTGTTTCCAAATCGTGATCTCGCGGAAGCCGTTCACCTCGTTGCGCGCAGGCCTGCCGCTGGCCACCTCCAGGATCAACTCCATCAAGCCGTCGGTCACCGATTCCGGATCAATCTCCTTATCTAACAATGCTCCGGCATTGAAGTCGATCCAGCCCGGTTTGCGCTGCCCCAGATCGGAGTTCGATGAGATCTTGAGGGTCGGAACCGGTACTCCCAGCGGCGTCCCGCGCCCTGTGGTGAACAAGATGCAATGTACCCCCGCCGCCGCAAGTGCGGTGCAGGAAACTCCGTCGTTGCCCGGTGCCTCGACCACGCACAGCCCGCCCAGTTCTTGCGTCGCCGCCCCTCCGTAGGACAGCACCTGCCTCACCGGAGCCTGACCGCCCTTCTGGATGCAGCCTAATGATTTCTCCTCCAACGTGGTGATTCCTCCCTCCTTGTTGCCAGGCGACGGGTTTTCATAAATCGGCTCGTCGTGTTTGCGGAAATATTCCTTGAAGCCATTGACCATCCCGATCGCCTCAACAAACAACTCCGCCGTCTCACAGCGCGCGAACAACGGTGCTTCCGCCCCGAACATCTCCGGCACTTCAGTGAGCGCCGCGGTCCCGCCCCAGCTTGTTAGACGGTCCGCGATCCTTCCCACCAGCGGGTTTGCCGTGATTCCGCTGAGGCCGTCACTGCCACCGCATTTCAGCCCGATTACCAGTTCGGACGCCGGAATCGACACCCGTCGCGCTTCCGACGCGACCTCGGCGAGTTGCCTTACTTGCTCCAGCCCGTGCTCCACTTCGTCGCCCACCTCCTGGGCATTGAAAAACCGCACTCGCTCCGGGTCCAGCGCACCCACCTCCTGCAGAAAACTCTTCATCGTGTTGTTCTCACAGCCGAGGCCGAGGATCAACACGCCCGCCGCATTCGGATGACGCACCAGCGCGCTCAAGATCCGCCGCGTGTGGCCCAGATCATCCCCCAACTGCGAGCAGCCGTATGGATGGGTGAATGCGTGATACGCCTGTCAATCCCGACCGCCTTCAATTCTAACATGTTTTCACTGCGGCACAGGCCCGATCGTTCCACCGTGCACAAACTCCGCCGACGTCAGGGTCTGGCGGATATCCCTTTTGCCGCGGCTGACGTTGTCCGCCCAGCGAACGATGCGCTGCACCACCGGGCGGCTGTCCCAGCGGATATGAGACACTGCCGGACGGCACCACTCAAAAACGGGGTCGGCATCCGTGCAAACCAGCGAGATGTCCTGTGGAGCCCGCAATCCCTTCGTGGTGAGAAACTGCTGCGTCGCCACGAAAAACCGCGCCTCGTCCACGATCAGTGCCGTCGGAGGGGTCACTTGGAACAATGTCTCAAGGCGCGCATAAAAACCATCGAGGCTCTCATCCCAGTCCGGCAGGTTGTAATCGCCCACCGCCAGCCCGCTGGCCGACAATTCCTGGAGAAACACTTGCTCGACCGCTCCCGGTTGCGGCAGCCGTCGGATCCTTCGGGTCAGCAACACAATACGCTTGTGCCCTAAGGTCAGCAGCTCCCGCGCCACCGCGGTCATGGCCGGGAGTTTGTCTGGCCCCGCTGCGGCGATCGGCAGCCCCCTCCGTCTTCCAAACAATGAAAAAGCCGGGGTTTCCAGAGTTGAGAACCACTCCAAAACCTCACGCGAGCCCGCCATCACCACCCAGGCATCTACCTCGGTTTGTTTGACGAGACGCTTGATGCGTGCCAAATCCATATCGAGATCAATCAAGGATTTGGAGGAGAAGGTGATCGTATGCCCGGCTGCCGCCAGCGCATGCTGGAGATCAACCATGTGGCTCACAAAGCGGTCGGAACGCTCGAAATGCAAGATCCCCACTTGCATGGGACGCACGGTTTTGCCTCCTGGCAGGACAATCAGACGTCCGCGCCGCCTCCCCTGATTGAGCAGCCATCCTTCCATCTCCAGTTGCTGCAGCGCCATTTCCACCGTGCCTCGCCCGATCCCCAGTTCCGCAGCCAGGCGGTCACCGCCGGGCATCAATCCTCTCCACGTCCCGCGCAGCAGCTCAGCACGCAGGTAAGCGACCGTCTGCTCGGCAGCGGAAAGAACAAGCAAATGTGACACGTTTGTAAACTGCCATAAATCAGGGGTAGCTGACAAGAGATATTAAATTCGACTCGATCCGACTTCCCTCGTTATTAAGATTCCGCATCTCCAACTTGCATTTTTCCTAGGCCAAATCCCTTAGCTTTTACCATTCACACATGAAAAAAATCTACAAAATTCGTTCCATCGCCACATGGCTTTGTTTTATTCCATCGGCCGCCCTATCCCTAACATTGTCAGCTGCGGAAAAACCGGTGAAAGTCTATATCCTCTCCGGACAGTCAAATATGGTTGGCATGGGTCAGGTTGTCAGCCGCAGCAGCCGTTGGGACAAGGAGTTCTCCGGGTCCGTGGTTTCGATTTACGAGGGGACCTATGATCCGAAGGCGGATTACGACAAGCTCAAGCCCGTCAACACCGTGGCCATCAAGCAGTTCGGGGGAGAGCATCCGGATGAATATCCCAAAGGCGGAACCCAGGTGCTGCGTGGCTTCATCGAGCCGAAGGAAAACGGCGTCTATCAATTCAATCCGGGCTATCAGGATTCCTCCAACTGCATCATGACGGTCAACGGCGTTGAGGTTTTCCGCAAGGAGTCGGATGGCAAGGAGATCCAAAAATCCATCAAGCTCAAGAGTGGTGAAAAGGTGCCGTTCAGGATCATCCAGATGCTGGAGAATGGCGGTGCGCTCGGCTGGATCACCCGGATGGATGTGCCCGGCACGCTCACCACTCTCGTGCGCGAACAAGGAAAGTTTCCTTATCTGGCCGACAAGGACGGCAGTTGGAAATCCCGCGACGATGTCTGGTATAAGGGTGTCGTCACCGCTGGAGCTGACAAATGGCTCAGTATCGGTTGCGGTGCGAGTTCCGCCCAAATCGGACCGGAACTCGGCTTCGGCTGGATGATGGGTGATTTCCACGACGAACCGGTGCTCATTCTCAAAGCCTCTCAAGGCAACCGCTCGTTGGCGTGGGACTACCTCCCGCCGGGAAGCGAACGCTATGAAATTGGCGACACCATTTATGCCGGTTACAAGGACCCGCAGCCATCATGGAAAAAGGGCGAAGAACCGAAAGCAGGCGGTTGGTATGCCGGTAAGCAATATGACGATTGTTTCAACGCCGCCAAAGAAACACTCGCCAAGTTCGACGAATCGTTTCCCCAATGGAAAGGCCGCGGCTATGAGATCGCCGGCTTCGTTTGGTTCCAGGGTCACAAGGACCACGGCGATGCGGTCCACTCCGCGCGCTACGAACAGAACCTGGTCAATCTCATCAAAACCCTGCGTAAGGAATTCAATGCACCGAACGCTCCCTTTGTCGTCTCCACAGGTTGCGGCAACCCGGGCCGCGAGGGCAACGGACTCACCATCGCCGAGGCCCAGCTTGCTGTCGGTGACCCTGCGAAACATCCAGAATTCAAGGGCAATGTGAAAAGCGTCGATATCCGCGACATCTGGCCAACCCCCGAAGAATCACCCGAGAACCAAGGTTACCACTACAACCAAAACGCCGGTGCCTACATGCAGATCGGTGAAGCCATGGGTAAAGCGATGGTGGAACTAAAGAAAACCCGCTGAAATCACTAACAGTCATATATCTGTCATCAATCCATGGGTCATCACGTCCATCATCAGCACGATTGGCGTGATGAATCCGCTGTCCCGAACATTCGCTAAATCGATTCGAGAACCGTGATCATTCAAAAATTCACTCATGTTGCCATGGTCTGCACGCTGGGAGCGCTCCTGACCGGCGTGGAAGCCCAGACCCCGAAGTCCGCGTCACTGGGTAAGCCCGGCACGCCGCACGCCTTCACCATCGGCGATGCGGATTTTCTACTCGATGGCCAACGTCTGCAAATTCGTTGTGGTGAGATTCACGACGGGCGTATTCCCCGCGAATATTGGGCGCAGCGCCTGAAAATGTGCAAGGCGATGGGGCTGAACACCGTCTGCGCCTATTTGTTCTGGAACATGCACGAGCCGCGTGAAGGGCAATTCGACTGGAGCGGACAGGCGGATGCCGCGGAGTTTTGCCGGCTCGCACAGCAGGAAGGCCTGTGGGTAATCCTTCGTCCCGGCCCGTATTCCTGCGCCGAGTGGGAAATGGGTGGTACCCCGTGGTGGCTTTTGAAAAACGCTCCCATCACCCTGCGTTCGACCGATCCGAAATACCTCGAACCCGCCAAGCGCTACCTCAACGAGGTAGGCCGCGTGCTCGCGCCGCTGCAAGTCACCCGCGGCGGACCCATCCTGATGGTGCAGGTGGAGAACGAATACGGCTTCATGGGAAATGATAAGAACTACGTTAAAACACTGCGCAAGGCGGTGATCGATGCCGGTTTCAAAGTCCCGTTGTTTGATTGTAATCCCACCCTCAAACTCGGTCAAGGCAGCCCGGACGATCTGTTTCATGTTGTCAATTTCGGCAGCAATCCCAAGGCCGGATTCGCCGCGCTGCGCCGCATTCAGCCCAAAGGCCCGTTGATGTGCGGCGAATTCTATCCGGGTTGGTTCGATACCTGGGGCGCGCCCCATCACACCGGCAACACCCAGACCTACCTGCAGGATCTGGAAACCATGCTCAAGAACAACGGCTCATTCAGCATCTACATGGCCCATGGCGGCACCAGCCTCGGATTGTGGGCGGGTTGCGACCGGCCGTTCAAACCGGACACTTCGAGTTATGATTACGACGCGCCGATCAGTGAGGCCGGTTGGGCGACGGAGAAATTCCACAAGACCCGCGAGTTGCTCGCACGCTACCTGCTGCCCGGCGAGACTCTGGGAGAAATTCCGGACACCTCTCCCGTCACTTCTTTTGCTCCCGTCACCGCGACCGCCGCAGCATCGATCTTCAACAACCTGCCCGCGCCGGTTGCGGACGACACGCCGCGCAACATGGAAGCCTACAACCAAGGCTACGGCTGCATCCTCTATCGAACCACGCTTCCCGCCGGTCCGGCGGATCAACTCGAAGTCGCGGGCATCGCGGATTTCGGGTTCGTTTATATCGATCAAAAACCCGCAGGCGTCTTCGACCGACGCCGAACGGGAAGCAAGGTTCGTCTGTCTGTTAGGGATCAGCCAGTCACTCTCGACATCCTCGTCGAGCCGATGGGCCGCATCAATTTCGGCGCCGAGATGAACGATCCCAAAGGCCTGCGCGCTCCGGTCAAATTCGCCGGCACCGAGCTGAAAGGCTGGCAAGTTTTCTCCCTGCCACTCGATTCGAAGATGCTGGCCGGTCTGAAATACCAGGACAGTAAAGCCTCCGGTCCGGCCTTCTGGCGTGCCACGGTTGAACTAACCAAATCCTCCGACACCTTCCTTGACCTGAGCGGATGGGGCAAGGGTGTGATCTGGGTGAACGGCCATTGCCTCGGCCGGTTCTGGAACATCGGCCCGACACAAACGGCCTACGCGCCCGAATGCTGGCTCAAGCAGGGTTCTAACGAAATTGTCATCTGGGACCTCGTCGGTCCGACCTCGCCGGTCGTCGCCGGTTTGGAAAAACCCATCCTCGACCGACTCCGGCCAGAGCTCGACTTCGCCGTCAGCCGCCGCCCGGAGGTTACACTGGATCTGCCGGTTGATAAGCCGGCCCACACCGGCAATTTCGCCACGGGAACCGCCAGCCAGGATGTGAAATTCGCCACTCCCGCGAGCGGTCGGTTCTTTTGTCTGGAATCCGTGGATGCATACGATGGCAAGGGCTACGCGGCCATCGCCGAGCTTGATTTGTTAGGTGGAAATGGAGAATCGCTGAACCGTGCGAAGTGGACCATCGCCCATGTGAGCAGCGAGGAGCGGACCGGCGAGGAGAAAACCAGCATTCTTCCGCTGATGATCTGGCGGAATGGAATAACCTCGAATGTCGAACTCAAACTGCAGGTGCTCGGAGCCTACAGTGCGACGGCACCGTACAATTGCCCCAAGTCAAAGGCCATCTTTGAGCAGGGCTGCCGCCTGATCGCGGAGAAGGGCCTTGAAAAGACCGACATCCCTGATGACCTCAACGCCCTCGCCCTGCTGGCCAGCGGTGACAAGAAATATCAACCCATGCTCGGCAAGTATGCCGAAAAAGTCGCGGCCTCCCTGCAACCGACCGATACATGGAACTGGCACATCGCCTACGGAAATCTTTTTCTCAGTGAATACGCACTCGCCACCGGCAGTAAGTCGGTTTCTCCCGAGCTGAAACAAACCACCCTGCGCGGTGTGAAAAACCAGTGCATGAATGGCATGTGGGGCCACGCGCCCGCATTGTCTAACGGCCATTCCGAAGGCTACGGAGGCATGAACCAGATCGGCTTGCCGATGGTCCTGTCACTTGTGCTCGCCCGCCAGGCCGGGGTCAGTGATCCGGCACTGGACAAAGCCATCGACAGGTCGGTGGGATTCCTCCGCTATTATGTGGACAAAGGGGCGATCCCCTACGGCGACCATCCGCCATGGGGAAACTCACATGAGGACAACGGCAAGTCCTCCTGCGCCGCCGTGTTGTTCGACGTGCTAGGCGACCGCGAAGCTACCTCGTTTTTCTCAAAGATGGCCACCGCCGCCTACGACGAGCGCGAGCACGGCCACTGCGGGAATTTCTGGAACATGCTCTGGGCCCTCCCCGCAGCCTCTCGGTGTGGTCCGCTCGCCACCGGCGCCTACCTCAAGGAACAAAGCTGGTATTACGATCTCTCCCGGAACTGGAAGGGCGGCTTTGTCTATCAGAAAATCGAGACCGGCGACGAAAACAATAACTACACCGATTGGGATCTCACAGGTGGCTATCTTCTTTCGTTCGGCCTCTATCAGAAAAGTCTTCTCCTCCTCGGCAAGAAACCATCACCGCCCGCGCGTCCACGAGTGGTGATGGTTCGAATCACACACGGAAATAAAAGCAATGATCCAAAGCACGAAGTGTTCAATAGTCGCAGTGGCCGTCTGCCTGTTATCGGCAATCGCCGGTCAAGCGGATGCCAAGCCGCTGAAAGTTTATATCCTCGCCGGGCAATCTAACATGCAAGGGCATGCGAATGTCTCCACCATGGATTCCATGGCCGGCGATCCGAAGACCGCTCCCATCCTCAAGGAAATGCGCGGTGCCGACGGCAAACCCATAGTTTGCGACAAGGTCTGGATTTCTTCCATCGGCTGTTCCGGCGACGACACCACCGAGCGGATCGGAAAACTCACGACGGGTTTCGGAGCCTCGACCGAGGAGATTGGCCCGGAGTTCACCTTCGGCATCACCATGGGAAAAACGCTTAACGAGCCGATTCTGATCATCAAGACCTCCTGGGGCGGCAAGGACCTTCACACGGCATTCCGTTCACCTGGCGCCGGACCGTATGTGTGGAGCGACTATGAGCTGAACCAGTTCAAGCAGCGGGGAGACGATCTGGCGAAGAGCAAGGCGGAGAAAATCCAGACTACGGGAGCCTATTATCGCATGATGATGGAGCATGTCAAAAAGGTGTTAGGCGACATCAAGCGCGTGGTTCCGGATCATGACCCGAAGCAGGGCTATGAGCTGTCCGGTTTCGTGTGGTTTCAGGGTTTCAACGATCTGGTTTCGGACTGGACCTATGACAAAGGCAACCAGCCAGGCGGCTACGACTTGTATTCCACCCTGCTGGCGCAATTCATCCGCGATGTGCGGAAGGATTTGTCCGCACCCAAACTTCCTTTCGTGATTGGAGTCATGGGAATTGGCGGAGAGAAGGAAGATAACAAGCCGGGTAACCAGATGGTTTTACGGAAGGCGCAAGTGGCGGTGGCGGAATTGCCCGAATTCAAGGGCAACGTGGCCGCCGTGCGCACGGCGCTCTTCTGGGATGACGACCTGGAAACGCTGCAAGGTCGGATGGAGGCATGCTGGCCGAAGGTGGACGCGAAGGCGGCCGAAGAAAAGGACACTTCATGGGAGAACAAGATGAAGCACATGGCCGAGAACTTCACTCCCGACGAATGGAAGCGCATGAAAGGCGTGTCCAACGGCGGCTACCACTACCTTGGTGCCGCCAAAATCATGGCTCCCATCGGCAAGTCCTTCGCCGAGGCGGTGACCAAAATCCAAAATGACCGATGACCCGCGTATCATGAAATCCCCACACTAAAAGAAATTTCTAACGTCAAATTCAAACATGAAAACCAAGCTGTCTAACAATCTATTCGCGGGATTTGCCGTGTCACTCATTCTATCCACCTCCGGGCTGGCTGAGGAAACTTATTATAAGGAACCTCCTCCATTCAGTTTGTTTCCGCAGGAAACGGGTTGGAAGAAACCCTACACCATCGATCGCTTTGGACCCGTTGGCATCGGCATAGAGCTGACCTTGCCGGCATTTGGCATGAAGGTGAAGAATGTCGAAAAAGACTCGCCCGCCGAGGCGACCGGCAAGCTTAAGCCGGGACAAATCATCGAAAGCATCAATGGCGTGACGTTGAAGGACTTCGATCCGCGCATCATTTTCGGTGGAATCATCACGAAGGCCGAAGCCTCCGATGGGGTTGTTAAATTCAAGGTCAAGGAAGATGCCGCTTCCGCAGCTCAGGAGGTCGTCGTCAAGATCCCGGTGCTCGGGGCCTACAGCCCTACGTGGCCGCTCAAATGCCCGAAGTCGGACAAAATCGTGCGCGGTGTGGCGGACTATCTGGCAAAGTCGGGGAATCATGCATGGAATGGCCAGGATCTGGGTTTGCTATTCATGCTGTCCACCGGCGAGCAGAAGGATTTGGAAGTCGCGCGCGGCTGGGTCAAGGAGGTGGTGGAGAAAAACAAGGACGTCGACATCGGTGCAACCCAACATGCCTGGAACCTAGGCTATCCCAGTTTGGGTTTTTGTGAATATTACCTGCGCACCGGCGATCCGTCGGTTCTTCCGTTGATAGAAAAAATGGCGGATAGCGCCAGGCGCACCATGTACAACGGCGCGTGGACCCAGCGTGGCGGCATTCCGTTCACCTATATGATGGGTGGACACATCAATGCTGCCGGTGTGCACATGGTGACCCTCCTGCTTCTGGCCAAGGAGTGCGGCGTCAACGTGGATGAATACACCCTGCAAACATCGCTGAAACATTTTTTTAGGTATGCGGGCCACGGCAATGTTCCCTATGGCGACCAACTGCCGGAGGGCGGCTCTGTCGATAATGGCAAATGTGGTGCCTTTGCATTTCAAATGGGAGCGGCCGCATCACTCACCCCGGAAGGCGAGAAATCCATCTACGCGTCCGCCCGTGATGTTTCGGCCGTGAAAGGTTTCTATTCCACATCCTGGATGCTGCAAGGCCACACGGGTGGCGGAATCGGCGAGATCTGGCGCAGCGCCTCGATGGGGCTGTTGCACGACAAGAAGCCCACGAAGTATCGCGAGTTCATGAACGAGCGCATGTGGTTCTACGAACTCTCCCGCCGCTTTGACGGATCATTTGGTATCATCGGTGGCGATATACAGGGAGTGGGCGAAGGTAGATATGATACTCCGCAGTGGGGAACCGGGCTGGCATGGAGTTACACTGTGCCACGCAAGACACTGCGTATCACCGGCGCCCCCGCGACCAAATTCTGCAAGTCCTATCAGTTGCCGAAGCGCCCGTGGGGCAATGCGACGGATGATGTCTTCTATTCGCTTGCGCCGGCAGCGGACCGGTCCGGAAAAATCCAGGATGTGGATCAGGAAAAACTGCTGACATCAGCCTCTGCGCCTGTTTGGAGAAAACTCGCGGATCCCGCGATTGCCGACGACGTCCTGCTTCAATATGCGCGCCACCCCGAGCAGAATCTGCGCGAAATGGCGGCTGCTGAAATATGCAAACAAAACCGCGACAAACTGGTCGTCGAACTTCTCAAAGACAAGGACCCTCGCGTGAGGGAGACCGGCACGATGGTCATCTACAACCTCTTCAAGCGCAAGCCCATGCCTGCGGAGCGTGTCACCGACGAGATGGCGCAGCAACTCCTCCGCATCATCAACGACCCTAACGAATCATGGTGGGTCGTGGAGAATGCCCTGATGGCGCTCAGCCTCGCAAAAGCGGAACTGATCGCTCCTCATGTCGATCGCCTCGTTTACTGGCTGGGCCAGGACGAATGGTGGCTGCGAACCGCCGCCACTTACTCGCTCGCGAAAGTCATAGCGGATGAGCGCTACAATCAGAAAATCATGCCGGTACTCGGCGAGTGGTTATCTAACAACACGCGGGTCGGCGAATGTGTCGGCAGAGGATGGCCGATGGGTGCCGTCGTCAATCAGTTGAAGACCGCGTCACCGGAGGTACAAAAACGCAGCACGGAGACATTGGCGAAGTCCTACGCCGCGCTTGCCAAAAAGAATCCGACCGTGCCCGGTGGAGTTGACCAGACGATCATCATCGATTGGAACCTGAAACGTATCCAACAGGAGTTGTCACAATTGCCCGGCGGAGACGAGATTATCAAGGTCCTTGAGCCTGAAAAACGCTGATCAAAACAACGAATCATGAAACAGAATCCCATCACACGCAGAGCTTTTTCCCTATCCTCCATCGCTCTCACGGCGATGGGTCTTGCCGGTTTCACACTGACGCTCGCGGCCCAAGACGTGTTGCCAAAAACCGCCGAGACATTCGATGTCGGTGAAAATAAAGCCTTCCTCTATGCCGCACCGGAACCTGCGGCGGGAAAACCGTGGGTCTGGTATGCGCCGACGCTGAAGAATTTAAACCCAGCAGAACGGAGAGGCTATTATGAGACTTTCGCCAAGGCGGGCATCAGCATCGCGGGCTTCGATCTCGGTGAGGTGCGCGGATCACCTGCCAGCACCGCCAAGTTTACGCTGTTTTACGATGCGATGGTGAAACGCGGCTACTCGCCCAAGCCGATCCTGCTCGGCCAAAGCCGTGGTGGCATGATGACCCTCGCGTGGGCGTTCCGGAATCCGGACAAGGTGAAAGCCTGGGTCGGAATCTATCCGGTTTGTAATCTGGCAAGCTGGTCGCTGAAGAGCTCGAAGCCGCAAACGCTCGCGGATTTCGCGATGACCGAAACCGAGCTCGTCGCGAATCTCGCCGAGTTCAATCCGATCGACAATTTGAAGGGCCTGCTGGCGAACAAGGTGCCCATGTTCGCGGTGCATGGCGATAAGGATAACCTGGTGCCGTATGATCTGAACACCAAGATCCTCAAGGAACGCTATGAGGCCGGAGGCGGCTCGATCCAAGTCAAAATCATTCCCGACAAAGGTCATCAGGTCGATCCCACATTCTTCCAGTGCCAGGAGCTGGTCGATTTTGTGCTCAAGCACTCCAAATAATCTCCACCGCGAAAGCCATCACCCGGCCGGTGGGAGGTGCCGCGTTGCCGAATAAGGGAATGGTAGGGGAATATGGTGACGGATTGGGTGATGGCCGTCATCCCAACGATTTAGGAATGGTTCGACAAGCAGAGGTGTTTACAAATATCCTCAAGCCGATACTTTCGAAACAGCCAAGTGTGACCCGATTCATCGAAAAAGCAAATTCCGGACATCCATGAAGACAATAAAGACCCTCGTGCGCTCCGCCATCATGGTGTTTGCATGCATCGGCATGCCTGCATCCGCGGCAGACTCCCTCGTACCGCACGAGTTGCGATGCGAGTATCTCGTTAATCCGTTAGGAATTGATCAAGCCAATCCCCGTTTGAGCTGGCAACCCGCGGCTGCGACGCGCGGCCAAAAACAAACGGCCTATCAAATCCTCGTCGCGAGTTCGCCCGACAAATTGGTCAAGGATACCGGTGATCTCTGGGACACCGGGCAGGTGGCATCCGATCAGTCGATCCAGCTTGCTTACGGCGGGAAGCCTCTTTCATCAGGCCAGCCATGTTATTGGAAAGTCCGCGTGTGGGACAAGGATAACAAAGCCTCCGTTTGGAGCAAATCGGGCAAGTGGTCGATTGGGCTGTTAGGAAATTCCGATTGGAAGGCGGAATGGATCGGCCATGATGGTTTGCCCCCGGAAGAGGAGATCGCGAAGCTCCCGATTCCAGGTTCCAAGGACACTGGTAAAACCAAACGTTATCTGCCCGCACCTCACCTGCGGAAGGAATTCAAAGTTTCCCGGCCCATCTCCCGCGCTACCCTCTACGTCACCGCGCAGGGCTTCGTCGAGATGCACCTGAACGGCAACCGCATCGGCGACGAATTTTTCACCCCCGGTTGGACCGACTACCGAAAGCGCATTTACTATCGGACCTATGACGTCACCAAGATGGTTGCCGAGGGAGCCAATGCCATCGGCGCGATCCTCGGCGATGGTTGGTTCCGTGGCAACATCAGCATCCTAGGGCAGAATCAATACGGAGACAAACTCCGCCTTCTGTGTCAACTGCACATCGACTACGCCGACGGCAGCAGCGAAGTGGTCGCCTCCGGTCCCGACTGGAAGGCATCGTTCGGCCCGATCATCGTTTCCGACATGCAGGAAGGCGAAACCTACGACGCCCGCAAGGAAATGCAGGGATGGAGTCGCGCTGGCTTCGCCGAAAAGGGCTGGTCGCCTGTGGTCACCGGATCCGCGATCAAACCCGCGATCCAGGCCTACCCGGGATCACCTGTTAGGCGAACAGCGGAGCTGGCGACGGTCAAGTTGACCGAACCAAAACCCGGTTCTTACGTCTTCGATCTCGGGCAAAATTTCTCCGGCTGGGTCCGTTTGAAAGTCCGGGGAACGGCTGGCGATAAAGTCCACATGCAATTTGGTGAAATGCTTAATGCCGATGGCACCGTCTATACCGAAAACCTGCGGTCTGCCCGTGCTGCCGATAACTACATCCTGAGAGGCGGTGCCGAAGAAGTCTGGGAACCGCGCTTCACCTTCCACGGCTTCCGCTATGTTGAGGTCACCGGTCTGTCTAACAAGCCAACGCCAGGCCTGGTGACGGGTATCGTCGTTCATTCCGATGCACCGATGACCAGCTCGTTCGAATGCTCGAATCCGATGCTCAACCAACTGCACCGCAACATCCTCTGGGGCCAGCGCTCCAACTACCTTGAGGTGCCCACCGACTGCCCACAACGCGACGAACGGCTCGGTTGGACCGGTGACACCCAGGTTTTCATCCGTTCCGGTTGTTACCATCAGGATGTCTCGGCATTCTTCAGCAAGTGGATCGTGGACCTGATGGACACCCAGCTTGCCAATGGAAGCGTGGGCCAACAGGCGCCGGTTTTCCACGGTCACGGCTCCCCGGCCTGGGCCGATGCCGGCATCATCTGCCCGTGGACGATCCATCAAGTCTATGGCGATACCCGACTGATCGCAAAGCACTATGACGCCATGGCTCGCTTCATCGAGTCTTGCGGTAAGAAAGGTCTCGGCGGTCCGGGTGGTGGCTTCGGCGACTGGCTGGCAGTTGGATCCAACACACCCAAGGAGCTCATCTCTGCGGCTTACTACGGATACAGTACCAGTCTGATGGCCAAAATGGCCGAGGCATTGGGCAAACACGACGATGCGGCGAAATACGGGAAACTCTTCGAGGAAATCCGTGTCCATTTCCAGCAGACCTTTGTCAAGCCGGACGGCGTGATCACTGGCGACTCCCAGACCGGCTACTGTCTGGCGCTGTATTTCAACTTGCTCACCGAACCCCAGCGGAAGCTGGCTGCCGAGCACCTCGTCAAACAGATCGAAATAAAAGACTACCATCTCTCGGTGGGTTTCGTGGGCGTCCCGATCCTGTTGCCCACCCTCACACAAATCGGTCGCAGTGATTTGGCCTACCGCCTGATCCAGAATACAACCTATCCGTCCTGGGGTTACTCCATTGAGCAGGGTGCCACCACCATTTGGGAACGTTGGAACAGCTATACGAAAGAGAAGGGATTTGGCGACGTCGGCATGAACTCCTTCAATCACTACTCCTACGGTGCCTGCAGTGAGTGGATGTTCCGCAGCATGCTCGGCATCGAGACCGATGGCTCCGGCTTCAAGGCGATCATGATGAAACCGGAGCTTGGTGCCGGTGTTACCTGGGCCAAGGGCCACTACGACTCGATCCGCGGCCGCATCGTCAGCGATTGGAAACGGGAAGGGGATTCGTTCCGGTGGGCCGTCACCGTGCCAGCTAACACCCATGCCACGCTTTTTATTCCGGCTGCGAAAACTACCGATATCACCGAAAACGGACACCCTGTAAAAGAAACTGCGGGCGTCACCTTACTGCGCATGGAGGCCGACCGCGCGGTATTCCGTGTGGAGGCTGGAACTTATGAGTTCCTCTCTAGGATCGATGAGTCCCAACTCCGCCAGCTTCATGAAGATCGAGACTACGCGCCGCATGATTGAACTCGCCAAGTCCGGTGCCACCATCGTGATTTGGAAGAACCTGCCGAAAAGCGTTCCCGGCAGGCATGGAAGTTTACCTGCAAATCCAACCGAGGGAATCGTGCATCCTCCGGGTTCTGGTAAACAAGGATGCCGACGGACCATCATTGCCGATTGTCAAAAAATCAGGCGAACCTCTCGTGGTGAATGGACCATGGAAAATCCGCTTTGTTGAAGGAGGTCCCGTTCTGCCCGCTCCGGCCACTCTCGATGCACTCGGGTCATGGACCCAACTCGCCGATCCCGAGGCCCAACGCTTCGCCGGTGCGGCCTCTTATTCGACAACCGTCGAACTCCCCGCGAAATCTAACAATCACTGGCTGCTCGACCTTGGAGACGTCCGTGAAAGCACTCGCGTCCGCGTGAATGGCAAGCCGGCGGGTGTGCTCGTGGCCCATCCATTCCGCCTCGACGTCAGCGCTTTACTGAAGCCCGGAGCGAACACGATCGACATCGAAGTCACCAATCTCTCTGCCAACCGTACCTGCCGTTGGTGGATCACCTTGCGGCGACGAGATCATAGCCACGCCAGTCGCCGATGGTGATGTCTGCGAATTCGCCTACGGGCAGCGATTCGTCCACGATCACCGAGCCGTCGATTTCCGGGGCGTCCCACTGGGTGCGGGCGACGCCGGGTTGTTCGACGAGCACGCGGACTTGTTTGCCGACTTGGGCGGCGTTGGTTTCTCCGGCGATGCGTTGGAGTTCAGCCATGGAGCGGGACCATCGGCTTTTGCGGGTGGCGTGATGGAGATGGTTCGGCATCTTGTAGGCGCGGGTGCCTTCTTCCTTCGAGTATTGGAAAACACCGGCGCGTTCAAAACGGAACTCGCGAATGAATTCCAGCAGTTCGTTGAAATCCTCATCAGTCTCGCCGGGGAAACCTACGATGAACGTCGTGCGGATGCCGAGGCCGGGGATGCCGGCTCTCATGCGGCGGAGCAGGTCGCGGATGTAGTCGCCGCTGGTGACGCGCTTCATCGCGCTGAGCATGTTGTCGGAAATGTGTTGGAGCGGGATGTCCACATACTTCGCGACCTTGTCGCACTCGGCGATGGTTTGGATCAACTCGTCCGACCAATGCGCGGGGTGGGTGTAGAGCAGGCGCACCCAGAAATCGCCTTCGAGCGTGTTGATCTGACGGAGCAGGGTGCAGAGTGAGTTTCCGCGGTTAGAATCGACGGGCGAGCTCGGTTTCGGGCGTTCGCCTTCCCATTGGTCCATGCCGAAATAGGTGGTGTCCTGGGAGATCAGGTTGATTTCCTTCACGCCGGATTTCACCAGCGCTTCGACTTCCTTGAACACGGATTCCTGCGTGCGCGAGCGGTGCATGCCGCGGATCTGCGGGATGATGCAGAAGGTGCAGGTGTGGTTGCAACCCTCGGCGATCTTGACGTAGGCGAAGTGATCCGGTGTGAGGCGGAAACGCGGCGTGGTGTAGTCCGGCACGTATTTCGGCTTGAGAGTGACGAAGTCGCGCGGGTCATCTGTGGCGGCCGGGCCTTCGTCCTTGGAAACCTCGGTGGCGTTTTTCTTTCCTAGCAGATTTTCGATGATTGGCGCGACTTTGGTGATTTGGTCGAGCCCGATGAATGCGTCCACCTCGGGCATGATGCCGGGAAGTTCGGTGGCGAAGCGTTGCGACAAACATCCGGCGACGATGATTTTCTGGCGTTCTCTATCAGGATCGCTCCTGCGTCCATCCACCGCACCGAAGATGGCGTCGATGGATTCCTTCTTCGCCATATCGATGAACGAGCAGGTGTTGACGATGAGGACATCGGCGAGTTCCGGATCGGGAGTGAGGGACATGCCGGCCTGAGCGAGGTGGCCGATCATGACTTCCGAGTCGATCAGGTTTTTCGCGCAGCCGAGTGAGATGAGACCAACTGTTATCATGGTAGAAGCTGAGATGCTGAAACAAGAAGATGCGTGGCGCGAAGCCGTTTCAGCTTCCCAGCATTTCAGCGTTTCAGTTTTTATTTCAAAACTGCGGTGGGAAGATGAGTTCGTCGCCGACTTTGGGGACGATCGGACCGAATCCGGGGAGAGGATTGGCAATGGCACCTTCCGCAGTGACTTCGGAAACCTTGAATTGGCCGAGCATGCCTGTCTTGTTGCGGCGGATAGCTAGAACGGTTCCGACTTGCACTTGCTCCTTCATGAGCACCTCGAAAGTGATAAAGCCTCCGAATTGGGCGTCTTCGATGTATTCCTTCACGCGTCCGATGAGCAGGGCGTCGGCGATCATGCGGGCGCTGCCGAGTTCCTTGTCCGTGCTTTCGAGTTTGGTGCGGGCGATAAGGCCTTCTTCATCGATGGCGAGTTGTTTGTCGCGCTTGGCCTTTTCCTCTTCGATTTTGACGAGGGCGGCTTTGTTTTGTTCGAGTTGGGCTTTGACCGCCTCGATTTCCGCAGCGTTGGCGGCGGGTGTCGGAGTGAGTGGCGTAGAGGCCTTGAGATCCTGGAGTTTTCTTTGTAGATCGAGGGTATCCTGCTGTTGGCGGAGTTCCTCGACCTGTTTTTTGAGGCGGGCGATATCATCGGGAGAGGCATTCTTCACGCCGTTGTTCATGCCCTGCCAGGACACCGCGAGAGCGCCGAGCAAGAGCGCGACGGTGGCGCCGAGAAGAAGTTTCATTGTGTCCATACGCGGGACAGTGGACGGAATGGCGGCCGATGTCAACGCGGCTTGAAGCGACAGAATTTGGTTTCGGAAATCCTCCGGGATGCATAAGAATCCGGTTGTGACCGCTGGCGCTCTGGAAAACCGATGGCGCACGGACGGGAAGTTTTTCTCGTCCGGGGCGGAGCGTGTGGTCATGCGGGCGGTGACTTACGGGCCGTTTCCGGGCGGTTGGCCGGAGGATTTCGACCCGGATTTCCGGCGCATGGCGGCGGCGGGCCTGAATGCGGTGAGGTTATTTGAAATGCCGGATCGGAAGTTGTTGGATGCAGCGGATCGTCACGGGCTGCGGGTGTTTGGCGGTTTGACGTGGGGACAAAACGCGGATTTTTTCCGGTGTCCGGCGCTCTTCAGTGCGGCGCGGGTGGAGTTGGTGCGGGCGCTCCGTGCGGTGGCAGATCATTCCGCGCTGGCCGGGGTGTTTGTGGGCAATGAAATCCCGGCGGATTTGGTGCGTTGGATGGGTCCGCTCAAGGTGCGGCGGGCGATCGAAGGGTTGATCGAACTTGGCAGGGAAACCTCGCCGGATTTGTTGTTTGCCTATGCCAACTACCCGAGCACCGAATATTTGGAGCCGGAAAACGCCGATTTTTCAGCTTTCAATGTCTATTTGGAAGAGCCGGAAGCCTTTCGGAAATACCTCAAGCGCCTGCATCACATCGCGGGCGACAGGCCGTTGGTGATTTCCGAGTTCGGATTGGATTCGCGTCGAAATGGTCTGGAGCGCCAGGCGGAGGTGTTGGGGTGGGCTTCAATGATCGCCGGTGACGAGGAATGCGCCGGTTTGGCCATTTACGCATGGAGCGATCGTTGGTGGAACAATGACGCGGAAGTGCTCGACTGGGATTTCGGTCTGCTCGACCGGGCGGGCGGCGAAAAACCCGCCTTTGCCGGGATTTCTGAAAATTTGATCCAGCATTCAAAATCCAACATTCAAAATTCAAAATTCAGCATCCAACCTCCCTCCTTTTCCGTCATTATTTGCACGCGCAATGGCAGGGATCGCATCGGCCGTTGCCTGACGGCGGCGTGCCGGATGGGTGGCTGCGATTTCGAGATCATCCTGGTGGACGATGGTTCCACGGATGGCACGGCGGATTTTGTGGAGGAAAATTTTCCGAGCGTCCGGGTGTTGAGGTTGCCACCTAATGGCCTGAGCGTGGCGCGCAATGCCGGCGCGGCGGCAGCTCATGGAGAAATCCTGGCTTTCACGGATGATGATTGCGAACCGGACGCCGAGTGGCTTGCGCGACTCTGCCGGGTATTTGAAACCGGGCGATTTTCCGCAGCAGGCGGGCCGAATCTTCCCCCGCCACCGCAGACAACGGCGGAAGCGGTGGTTTGCGCGGCACCCGGAGCACCGAGCCATGTCTTGCTCGATGACGAGGAGGCCGAACACCTACCGGGCTGCAACCTCGCGGTGATGAAGACGGCCTTCGCTAGCATCGGCGGCTTTGATCCACAGTTCCACACGGCGGGCGATGACGTGGATTTCTGTTGGCGCCTCCGTGCGGCGGGTTTCCGTCTGGGGTTTTCACCGGGGGCATTTGTCTGGCATCGCCGCAGGCCGTCGATTTCCGCGTTTCTCCGCCAACAACGCGGATACGGAAAGGCAGAACGACTGTTGATTACCAAGCACCCGGAGAAATTCTCAAAAAATGGCGGGGCGCAGTGGCAGGGGTTTGTCTATGGCGGCGGACCGGTGCGGGTGATGGCGGATTCGATTATCTATCACGGGCCGATGGGCACCGCGGGCTATCAGGCGGTCACCAACCGGATGCTGCCGCTGCGTGGGTTGGAGAAGAGGTTCGATCGTTGGTATACCCGGTTGGCTCTGGCCATCGTGTCGGTTCTGGTACCGCGTATCAGATCGTGGGATCGAAATGGCACCCTGTTCATTCCGGGGAAACGCATGGAGCGGGCCGAGCCCCCGCACATGGATCCTCACGAGTATTCCATCAACGGGCCAACCCGCGAAAAACTTCTGCAGGATTTGTTGCGTGATCGATGGAAACCCGGCGGCCCTACGGATCTTTGGGATGCGCAAAAACACGGCGCACGGGTCCTGCTCGCCACGGAACACGGGCCGCACGGCAGAAAAAACACGCTGGTTCGGGTCTGGGGCGATGCCAAGATTGTTACGCGCAAATCAGGGGCGACTGGCGCATCAGCGACCTAATCGCATATCATTGATAACCAATGATATGCGAAAAATTAGCGGTAACGGTTAGCGGAAATCGGGGCTTTTTTGCTTGCCGCCACTCCATTTTTTGCTTTGTTCGACCGGAATTCAAACAGCCGCCACCCCAAATCCCCCTCCGCGATCACTTTTGTAAAACTCCCAAACTTTCCAATCTGACATGACCTTCTTCGACGAATCCCCACTCACCGAATCCAACGAAACGCTTCGAATCGACCGTCGCGGGCTACTGGGAACCCTCGGATTGGCTGGGCTGGGAGTCCTCGCCTCGTCAGCCACGGCAAGTGCGGCCACCCGCTCCAGATCCTCCTCGACACCGCAGGTCTCGGTTCTCACATCGTCTCAAAACTCTCTCCAACCGGACCCCCAACCAGTCTCCCGCCCGGATCTTCCAGAAGAATGGATGGCCGTAAACGGCCCGCTAGTGAACGATTATTACAAATATCTCAACTCGTTGAAAATGCAACGGGTGTGCCCGAAGCAGGTCATCGAGACCCATGCCAAATCGAAAGCCGGTGTGTGGAATTCTCTGCCGCCCAAGTCTTGGTGGAAGCGGATGGGATACACGCTCCGCGTTGTGGACCGCATTGCCTTGGAAATGAACGTCAACCAAGTGGAAGTTATCTCCGCATACCGCGCACCAGCCTACAACGCCCATTGTCCGGGTGCCCGCTCCGGTTCTTGGCATCAGGCAAATGTCGCGGCGGATGTGAAATTCCCCGTGAGAGCTTCCGTAGTGACCTCCACCGCCCGTCAACTCCGCGATCTCGGGCTCTTCAAAGGTGGCGTGGGCGGTTACTGGAATTTCACCCACATCGACGCCCGCGGCGTGAACATCAATTGGTGAATCCATTCTCAGACGTGTATCGTCGGAATATCCGAAAACTCCTGGTTGTGGTCTTGTTGGCCTCTTCCGCGTTTGCGGTTTGGAGTTGGTTCCGTCCTTACGCATGGAGCGTGGACCCAGCGGCCGCTTGCAAGGTGGTGGGCTGCCAAGTGAAGAAAGATCAGTCCTATTTCTGGGTGGATATGCATCTGAAAGTGACCGAAGGCCGGACTCACAACTTGCAGAAACCCGTGCGTCTCCGTACCGGGGCTGGCGGTGAAATCGAACCGGCGGATACCACGATGGCTGGAGACAAGGATACCGGCACCACGGATCTATGGTTCAAGTTCTGGCTGGAAACCGCTCAGATCCAGCAACCTCTCACCTTGCGCATCAACGATGGCTCGTTGGTGATCAAGGCGGACCCGGGAATACCCCAACTCGGTCCGGCAAACTTGAAATATTTTACCACTCAACATTGGTGACCCATGGCTTGGCTACTCGTCGATAACTCCAACACCCGCACGAAATTCGCCCTCGGCGACTCCGCCGGACTTCACGACTGGCGTGCCGTCATCCCGACTTGTGACGTCACACCGGAATCGCTCGATGAAGCGCTGCGGGGAATCGATTTTTTAGGAGCGGTCGTTTGCTCGGTCGTGCCGAAAAAGGCGGCGGTGCTCGGCGGATTTTTAGAAACCCGCGGCCCCGTGCATTTTCTCGATCATACCAGCCCGCTCGGAATGGCGATTGATTACCCGAATCCGCCGCAAATCGGCGCGGATCGCCTCGCCAATGCCGCCGGGGTGCTCAGCCGCCACGGTGCTCCGGCCATCATCATTGATTTCGGAACGGCGGTCACCTTCGATGTGATTTCCGACCAACCCGCCTACTGCGGCGGTGTGATCGCGCCGGGGCTCGGTGCCATGTCCGGGTATTTGCCCCAAAAAACAGCGCTGCTTCCCGCCATCGAGTTGGAAGAACCTGCCTCCGCGATCGGAAAATCCACCGTGCACGCGATGCAGGCCGGAGCGGTTTTCGGCTATCGCGGACTGGTCCGAGAAATCATCACCCGTATCCGTGCAGAATTGCACGGGCACGCCAAAATCATCGCCACCGGCGGTGACGCCGCATTGATCGCCCGCGGCGTGCCGGAAATCGATGCCGTGGATGCGGATATCACGCTCGACGGCCTCCGCCAGGTAGCGGCGCGGGTTTTTCCTTAGGCTTGCAGTTGCACTCCTGCGGGCGAGTGGCTAGCGTGGCCGCGTGATTCGTCCCGTCGATGCCGTCATAGGATTTCTGGAAGCCGAGCAAAACCGCGGGTTGACCCACGTGCTGCTTGATGAAGGAGCGCGCGACGGATTGAGGGAACTCTATCGCCGCGCACAAGCCGGGGGCAAACCCACCCGCGCAACCGCGAGTCCGGAATCCTCCCCTCCCCCACAAACTGCCGCGGCAGTCCCCACGATGGTGCCCGCTCCCGCCATGGCCCCGCAGCCTGTCGCCGTTCCTACGGTGGTGACGGCTCAAGGCGGCTCGAAGGAAGAACGCCTGGCATCACTGCGGCAGCAGGCCAAATCGTGGCCGCCTGCCAAAGCCCTCTCGACCCTGCGCGAGACCATGGTTTTTTCAACCGGAAATCCCGATGCGCGGATCATGTTTGTCGGCGAGGCTCCCGGATACGAAGAGGAAAAAAAATGTGAGCCATTCGTCGGCCCCGCCGGCCAGAAACTCGACGACATCCTGCGTGCGATGGGGATATCAAGAGCGGAGGTTTACATTTCCACTGTCGTCAAGTTCCGCCCTGCCACTCCGCGTCAGACGACTAACAACCGTAAACCCGATCCCGCGGAAATCGCCGCCTGCCTGCCGTTCGTTCGCGCGGAAATCGGTATCATCCGCCCCGCTTGCGTTATCGCGCTGGGAGCCACTGCCGCGGAGAGTTTGTTAGGAGCGGGCGATGATGTCACCGTCATGCGCGGATCATGGCATGAATGTGAGGGTGTCCCGCTGCGCGTTACCTATCACCCGAGCTATCTGCTACGCAGCGATGCGGATTTAACGATCAAGCGCATGGTCTGGGAGGATATGCTGGCCGTCATGGACCGCTTGGAAATGCCGGTCTCGGAGAAACAACGCCGATACTTCCTTCCGAAATCCTGAGGATCTAACGAGCCATCGGTTTCTCCCCGAGGATGCGCATAGCCTTGGGTACGCGCTTGTGGCGCAGCCCGAACTGCCGCACGGCATGGCGCTGGAGATGCGCCGAGGCCTCCTCGATGCTGTCGGTGAAAAAGATCAGATCCGGATCATCCGGGCTGATCATCCCATGCTCCGCCATGCGGTGCACGAAGTCCATCAGCGGCTGCCAATAGTCCTTGCCCATCAGGACGATCGGAAAAATCTTCAGTTTCCCCGTCTGGATCAGGGTCATCGTCTCGAACATTTCATCCATCGTTCCCGCCCCCCCCGGCATCACGATGAAGGCATAGGAATACTTCACCAACACCACCTTGCGGGTGAAAAAATATCGCATCGTGATCGAGTGCTGGACATACGGATTGAGCTCCTGCTCGAACGGCAGCTCAATGTTGACACCGATCGACCTGCCGCCGATTTCAAACGCTCCCTGGTTTCCAGCCTGCATGATGCCGGGCCCGCCGCCGGTCATCACGGTGAAGCCCAACCGCGCGCAGGCCGCGCCCATCTGGCGTGCCATCTCGTAGTAACGCGTCCCCGGCAGGGTCCGTGCCGATCCGAAAATCGTCACGCATGGTCCGGCGAAATTCAGCATGCGGAAGGCCCTGAACAAATCCCGGCTCACCCGGAACAAGGTGGTCAAATTGTGCAAACGACTGGTGGCACCCGACAAGAGCGTCTGCTCCTGAGTCTCCAGTTCGAAGAGGACTTGTTTGTGAACCTCCTCCTCCGTAATCGGATGTTCCGGGTCGGGTTGGGGTAGTGTTTTCCGCACGCCCATGTCCTATCATGTCACAAGCAAAAATGGAAACCCCTAAAATCAGCGAGTAGAACGCTGTAACAATTCTCAGTAACTTCCGTATCAAAGATCCCAAGTTCACACAATTGATCCATGAAAGCTGTTTATCAAATCACCACCTGCACGGTCGTATCCACCCTCCTCCTCGCCGTTTCGGCCGTCGCGGGCGGACCGAGAATCGAGGTCAAAAACCCCGACTTCACCAAAGGCGATTCCATCCCCGAGGTGGCGACGCATGTATGGACACTCGGCGCCACAGGAGCCACCGGATGGATCTACAGTGACAAGCTCACCACCTCCGATGCACGGCAGATCGCAATCACGAATGTTGCCAAGGGATCGCCCGCCGATGGCATTCTGCAAAAAGGCGACGTGATCCTCGGGACTGCAGGCAAGGCGTTTTCCTACGACGCACGTAGTGAGTTTGGCAAGGCGCTGACCCTCGCGGAATCAAATGCCGGAAAAGGTGAACTATCGATGACCCGTTGGCGCACTGGAAAGACCGAGGAAATCGTGGTGAAGCTCCCGGTGCTTGGCGACTACAGCGCCACCGCTCCGTATGATTGCCCGAAGTCGAAACACATCCTCGAACTGGGATGCGAGGCATTGGCGAAACGGATGGCGAACAAAGATTATCCCAATGACCAGACCCCCATCACCCGCTCGCTCAACGCGCTGGCATTGCTGGCCAGTGGAAATCCCAGCTACACGCCGCTGGTGAAGCGCGAAACTAAATGGGCGTCTAACTTCTCGGACGACAAGATGCAGACATGGTTTTATGGATATGTGATCACACTGTTAGCTGAATACAAAATGGCCACAGGTGACGAATCGGTCATGCCGGGCTTGCGCAGGCTTGCGATGGAGTCCGCCAAGGGCCAGAGTAACGTCGGTTCATGGGGGCATAAGTTTGCCCTGCCCGATGGTCGGCTCGCGGGCTACGGCATGATGAATGCACCGGGTGTGCCACTGACCATTTCCCTCGTGCTGGCTCGCTCGGCAGGCGTCAAGGACCCGGTCATCGATCTCGCCATCGATCGCAGCACGAAGCTGCTCCGGTTTTATGCCGGCAAAGGATCGGTGCCCTACGGTGACCACGGACCATGGATTCAAAACCACGATGACAATGGCAAAAACGGCATGGCCGCCGTGTTGTTCAACCTGCTCGATGAACCTGAAGTCGCCGGATATTTCGCCCGCATGTGCCTGGCCTGCCACGGAAACGAACGCGACACCGGTCATACCGGTAATTTTTGGAACCTGACCTGGGCGATGCCCGGCGTGGCGCAATGCGGACCACAAGCGACCGGTGCTTGGATGCATGAGTTCGGCGCATGGTATTATGACTTCGCCCGCGGTTGGGATGGCAGCTTCCGCCATCCAGGCCCACCCCAAATCAATGGCGACTCCACCGGCGGTTGGGATGCCACCGGTGCCTATCTGCTCGCCTATGCCATGCCTCTCCAGAAAACCCATCTCACCGGCAAGCGCGAAAGTAAAATCCCGAAACTCAGCGCGGCCGATGCCAAACAAGTGGTTCTCGATGGCGGTGGTTGGACCAACAAGGATCGCTACAGCGTTTATGACAAGATGAGCGATGAGGAGCTTTTCAAACGTTTGGGCCATTGGTCTCCGGTGGTGAGGGATCGCGCCGCAATCGCGATTTCCCGCCGCAAGGACGCACCGGTCGATGTGCTGGTTAAATTGTTAGTATCCAAGGATCTCCAAAGCCGCCTCGGTGCATGCCAGGCACTCGCCCTGCTCAAGGAAAAATCCGCACCTGCGGTGCCTGCGCTCCGCAATACCCTTCAGGACAAGGATTACTGGCTGCGCATCTGTGCCGCTGAAGCGCTCGCCGCCATCGGTAAGCCTGCGATGCCCGCTCTGCCGGAGTTGCTCGAAATGATTGCCAGAGCACCCGCAAAGGATGACCCGCGCGGCATGGAACAACGCTTCATCAGCTCCGCCGTCTTCGGGCAGATGCTCAAGAATTCGCTCGATGACGTGGATCGCGAACTCCTCTATAAAGCCGTGCGTGCCGGATTGAAAAACCAGGATGGCCGCGCCCGTGATTCCATTTCCTCGATCTATCGGAAGCTTTCCTACAAGGAGATCGAACCACTGCTTCCAGCAATCTATCAGGCGGTGGTCGTACCGTCTCCCAGTGGAGAAATGTTTGCCGACGGCGTCCGCATTGAGGGCCTGAACGTGTTAACCCAGCATCACATCGAAGAAGGAATCCAAACCTGTGTGGACTACGCGCGCACCCAAAACCTTTGGGGAAGCGAGAAACGGATTGTCACGCTGATGGACATTCTCTGCACCTACGGCACCCACGCCAAACCCATGATCCCTCAACTCCAACGCTACGCCGATGAAATTGCGCCAGGCGAAAAGGGTTTCCCCCCAAACTTGAGCCGTCAGAAAGCCGAATTCATCCGCGCGACAATCCGCAAGATCGAGGCCCTTACCGAAACTCCCGAGCTCATTCGGATGCAACCCTGAAAACACGGGCCATGCATCAAAACGGAGGGCAAACGAATCATGAACCCACCATGAAAAATCCATACCATCGTCTCGCTCTCGTTTTTATTCTGCCAGCACTCATGTTGGCGAGTTGTGGCAAGCGTCAATCAGCCAATTCATCGCCAGCCACGGGTGATGCGCTACCGGTTCAGGCCATGACCGTTGGCTTTGAACTCCATCAAGCTTCCGAGGAAGTCGTGGGCACGGTGCGCTCGAAACAACGGGCGGTGATCGAGGCAAAGGTGAGCGGTCGTGTCCTGCAATACCTGGTTGCGCCAGGCCAAATGGTGAAATCCGGAGCACTACTCGCCGAGGTGGACGCCGGGGAAATCCTCGCGCGGCGCGAACAGGCGACCGCCACGCTGGATCAGGCCGTCAAGGATCTGGCGCGCTACAAACAACTCATCGCCACCAATGCCATCAGCAAGCAGGACTACGACACGGCGGATGCCCGGCAGAAGGTGGCGGCCGCAGCATTGAGCGAGGCTGAAACGATGCTCGGTTATGCGCGGGTGACGGCCCCCTTTGATGGCGTCATCACCCGTAAGCTCGCCGATGTCGGGGATCTTGCGATGCCGGGAAAAGCGCTGATGGAGATCGAGGCTCCGGGTTCGCTGCGTTTCGAAGCCGATCTGCCGGAGGCGATCCTCGATCGCGTGAAACCGGGTGACAAGATGCAAGTGAAGGTGGCCTCGATTCCGCAGGCATTCGAAGGCACGGTGAGCGAGATCGCGCCGGTGGCCGATGCGGCAAGCCGGACGTTTCAGGTGAAATTCGATCTAACAAATACAACCGGCCTGCGCACCGGTCAATTCGGCCGGGTGTCTGTTCCTGTGGCGGAAACCAAGGTGCTGAAAGTGCCCGCCGGAGCGGTGATCAAGCGCGGTCAGATGGAAATGGTCTTCGTCGTCCGTGAAGGACGCGCCACGCTGCGCCTCGTCAAGACAGGCAAGGCGATGAATGGCGGCGTCGGGATTCTATCAGGCATTGAAGAGGGCGAGGAAGTCATCGTCAGCGATGTCGCGAAACTCACCGATGGACAACCCGTAACACTCCGGCCATGAGCGATTCACCCGAAGAGAATCCGTCCCCCGGCATCGCCGGCCGGATCGCGGCGGCATTCATCGATTCTAAACTCACGCCCCTGATCGTCATCGCAGCGGTGTTGTTAGGAGTGGCGGCCATCATTCTTCTTCCACGCGAGGAAGAACCGCAGATCAAGGTGCCGATGGTCGATGTGATGGTTTCGATGCCAGGTTCCAGTTCCAAGGAAGTCGAGGAGCGCGCCACGCGTCCGATGGAAAAGCTGCTGTGGGAAATGCCCGGCGTGGAATACATTTACTCGACCTCGCGCGACAGCGAGAGCCTGGTCATCGTGCGCTTCAAGGTAGGCGAGGATCCCGAACGCAGCCTGGTGAGGCTCACCGAAAAACTGCGCTCGAATTTCGACCGCATCCCGCTCGGTGCGACGTGGCCGCTAATCAAGCCTAAGAGCATCGATGACGTGCCGGTTTTGGCGCTGACTTTTCATAGCGACCGCTACGATCATCTGACCCTGCGGCGGCTTGCCGCGCAGGTGGATGAATCGGTGAAACAAGTTCCCCAGGTGGCGGAGACATCGTTGTTAGGCGGATCGCGCCGCGCGGTACGGGTCTTGCTGGATCCGGTGAAGCTCGCCTCGCGCAATCTGAGTCCGGCAGGTTTGGTGCCGATGCTCCAGCAAGCGAACCAGCAATTCCGCGCGGGCGGGTTGACCACGGGAAACCACGAGGTACTTGTGGAAACCGGGGCGTTTCTTAAAACCGCGGAGGACGTCGGCAATGTGGTCATCGGTGTGTTCAGTGGACGTCCGGTGTATTTGCGTGAGGTGGCCGAGATTTTCGATGGTGGCGAGGAACCCACGCAGTATGTCTTCCATGGCGGCAAGAACGGAGATGAACCCGCTGTTACTCTTACCGTCGCCAAGCGTCCGGGCGCGAATGCCATCACCATCGCGGAAGAAGTGATCCGCAAGGTGAACATGCTCAAGGGCACGATCATCCCGGCGGACGTGACGGTTAGCGTCACACGAAATTATGGCGAAACCGCAGCGGAGAAATCTAACGAACTTCTGTTACACATGGGCATCGCTGTTTTCAGCGTGGCCATTCTCATCCTGCTCACGCTGGGCTGGCGGGAGTCGGGCATCGTCGCTGTCGCCATTCCGGCCACTCTGGCGCTCACACTGCTCATCTTTTATCTCTATGGTTTTACCCTGAACCGCATCACGCTGTTCGCGCTGATTTTCAGCATCGGCATCCTCGTCGATGATGCGATTGTGGTGGTTGAGAACATCGTGCGGCACTTCCATCTGCCGCAAAACAAGGGCCGCAACTGGTCGTCCATCGCCGTCGAGGCCGTGGGGGAAGTCGGCAATCCCACCATCCTCGCCACCTTCGCGGTGATCGCGGCGGTGTTGCCGATGGCCTTCGTCGGCGGCTTGATGGGTCCTTACATGCGGCCGATCCCGATCGGTGCCAGCGCCGCCATGTTCTGGTCTCTGTTGATCGCCTTCATCGTCACGCCATGGGCATCCATCCGCATCCTGCGCTGGGGCGGGAAATATTCGAAACTCACCGAAGGAGTCGCGGAGAGCGCCGGAATAAAACACATGGCGTCCGAACACGCCGAGGACTTTTTCACCAAACTCTACCGCCGCGTGATGAGTCCGTTGATTCATCACGCCGGTTGGCGCTGGGCTTTCCTCGTCGGGATCACCCTTCTGCTGTTAGGTTCGATGGCCACGGTGGGTCTCGGATGGGTGAAGGTGAAAATGCTGCCCTTCGACAACAAGAGCGAGTTTCAAATCATTCTGAACATGCCGGAAGGTTCCTCGCTGGAACAAACGGCTTCTGTGGCCCGCGAAATGGCGACTGCTGTACGCGTGGAGCCGGAAGTCACCGACTATCAGGTTTATGCAGGCGTCGCCTCGCCCTATAACTTCAACGGACTGGTGCGTCACTATTTCATGCGGCGCGGTGCCAACGTGGCGGATATTCAGGTCAACCTTGTCGGCAAGAGCAAGCGCAAGGCCCAGAGCCACGATATCGCCAAACGCATCCGATCGCGTGTCACCGCTATCGCGGAACGCTACAAGGCTCGCGTCGCCATCGCCGAGGTACCACCGGGGCCGCCCGTCCTACAAACTCTCGTCGCCGAAATTTACGGACCCACCGAACAAGACCGCCTCAAACTCGCAGAAAAGGTGAAGAGCGTGTTCAAGCAAACTCCCGGCGTGGTCGATGTCGATTGGTATAGCGAGGCGGATCAACAAAAGGACAAGCTTGTCATCGACAAGGAAAAAGCCGCGCTGCACGGCATCAGCGCCGCCACCATTTCGCAGACGCTCAAGATCGCCGTCGATGGCGAGAACGTCGATCTGCTGCACCAGCCTGCTGAGAAAGAAGACGTCAACATCCGCCTCGAACTCCCGCGCTCATCCAAGACCACGACCGACGAGTTACTTGCTCTTCGGGTACGCTCCGGCGATGCCAACGCCCTGCCGGAACCCGGGGCGTCCGACTCACCACTGGTGCCGTTGCGCGAGCTTGTCAGAGTCGAGCGCACCACCGTCGAGAAGAGTCTCTATCACAAGAATCTGATGCCGGTGACCTATGTCATCGGCGATGTCGCGGGCGTGGTGGAAAGCCCGGTCTATGCCATCTTCAAGATGAATGAGGCATTGAAAAAAATCGATACCCGCGAATTCGGCGGCAGTGGCAAGCCCATGCAAATCCTCAATGCCTCCATGCCTTTCAGCGATTCCGAACCCGCGATGAAATGGGACGGCGAATGGCATATCACCATTGAGGTTTTCCGCGATCTTGGTGCGGCTTTCGGGGCGTGCTTGATCCTTATCTACGTGCTCATGGTCGGCTGGTTCCGCAGCTTTATCACCCCGGCCATCGTGATGGTGGCCATTCCGTTCTCACTCGTCGGCATCCTGCCGGCGCATGGGATGCTTGGAGCGTTTTTCACCGCCACCAGCATGATCGGCTTCATGGCCGGAGGCGGCATCGTGGTCCGTAATTCCATCATCCTCGTCGATTTCATCGAACTGCGCGTCCGCGAGGGCATGGCCTTGTCCGAAGCTGTCATCGATGCCGGTGCGGTGCGATTCCGCCCGATGTTACTGACCGCCATGGCGGTCGTCGTGGGAGCCGCCGTCATTCTCGCTGATCCGATCTTCCAAGGCCTCGCCATCGCGCTGATGGCCGGTGAAATCGCCAGCCTCCTGATCAGCCGCATGGCCGTGCCTGTGCTCTATTTCATGGCCGCCAAGCGCTTTTCAAAATAGCACGAACTGCTGCTCCTGTGTCTGCCCGCACAAAGCCTTCAATCCCCGATCTTCGTCTTGAAGCCCGCGAGCGATTCGATCTTGCGCGGGTGCGGCGCTCCTTCCCAGCCACGCCAGCAACTGGTGATCACGATGGCGGCATACGCTTCGTCGGGGCTCACGAAACAACCGGCGATGGCGACGCTGAATGGAAATAGGTAACCTTCGTGGTTTTTCTGGAAAAGCGGCACTTTCTTTTCGTTGGATGATTTAAAAACTTGGAAACTCTTCACGCCTGTAAACTGCAGCTCCTTGTGCTTGCCTGTGACGGATTCGATGATGGGCAGGAATACGGAGCTACGGTGTTTTTCCAATACGAGAGGGAAGTTATCCATCGCCTGAGGGCTGCGCTTCACCGCATGCTTTTCCAGGAGTGCCGTGATCGCCTTTCCGTGAGAGGCCCATAGTTGCGCGATGTCATTGGCCTGATCATCGGGCATCATGAATTTTTCCGCGGTTAATATATTGTTAGACTTCATGTCCTGAATGGTCACCAACCAGGCGCACTCATCGGCTGCCTCGTTCGACTGCTTGCAAATCCAGGCGAATTTCCCCTCCGCCGACCAACCGAGCGGGAATATGCGATCATCGATGCCGAGAAAATTCTCACCCGTCACAAAAAGAGGAGTCTCCTTCGGCACGCCGTCCTCCGCACGGAGTGGAATCGCGAAGGAGAGAAGGGAAATCCCGAGAAGAATAAATGGGGCCATTAGTCCTCTCGGATTAACATGATAGATATGATGACCATCTGTGAAACGGTATTTTTCTTTCCATTGATACTGCTAGATTCAGAACGTGTCGGACAGAATTCCATTCAACTGTCAAAGGCCCTGCACTGGGCCGCCCGTGCATTCCAAAACGGTTCCAGGGCCGCGAACTCTTAGGGAGTGGATTGTGTGTAGAGGGGTGGAGCCAAGGTGATCTGCGAAGTAATGCTTCAGCTTTTCTTGAACACCCCATTCTCGGGGGCAATTAGCGACGGTCATAGACACGCCGCTACAGACGCTAAACATTTCCAGCATGGCGGCACGATCAACGAACAGCCCCTTTGTTAAAATCTTGGAAAGGAGCGGTAGTGTGTTGCGAAATCCCGTTAGCGTTTCTGAAGGATGATTTCGATCGGATTTGGAGTTAGGTCCTTGGTGGCGCCGCTGGCCGCATCCACACCCAAGCCGATCAATCCCCCCACGATGACATTTCCGGCCATGGCTGTGCCACCCATGCCGGAAACGTGGTTGGTGACGCGGGTCTCTGTGGATTTGTAGTCGGCTTTGGAAAGTTGGACATTGTATTCACCCTTGCGTTGAAGTTTGAAGGTTGCGGGGGTTTTACCAGTGATCGTCTGTCCGTCGTTCGAGTTGGACGATAATTCCTTTTTGGTCAATGGCTTGTCGACGCGAGTGACCCTGACGTCAGCCTGGTCCGGATTTGATTTCACGACCAGTGCGTCCGTCGTCCCGCGGGTGATGGATGCGCAGTTTGAAAGGCAGGCAGCGGCGAATACGGTGGATAGAATTTGATGTATTTTCATGTGTTTTGATCTACGGAAAACCGGCAACGTCCGAAATCACATAGGCACGATCACCAGGAACACTATTACCGGAAGATCGGACATCAAGACATCGGAAAACAAGGAGTCGATTTTCCGCCGGGGATGATAGACATCACCTTAACGATCACAAGAAATATATCAGAAAAGAATTCAGAGCGAGACGGAGGTTGAAATACTTGTTGTGCTAACCAAAGATTTATCAGTAAGTAGGGACAAACGAATCATGAACCCACGATGAAAAAACCATGCCCTCGCCTTGCTCTCGTTCGATTCCTGTCTAAGAGACTGTCTGAATATTGCAGCAGGCAGGAACCGATCCTCCGGGAGGTCCGCGAGAATGAATCATGAACGATCAGCCATGAGTCGATTATCAAGCGTTTTTATGATCGCCCGCGTTCTCCTTCCATTCGCCGGACCGCCCGGAATGCCCCGCTGCTTTTAGCAGCACAAGCAAATCGCGAAGCGCATACCGCATGGCCGGAGTGCAACGGAGGCAATATCGGTCCCTGCCATTCTTAGGACAGGCTCTAAGCTCCCGCCGCCACCAAGCGTGCGGGTGCGAATGCCATCACCATCACCATCACCATCACCATCGCAGGCGAACGGCTTGCGGGATATAGGTCGCGTGTTCTGATCTAACATTTGAAAGTCACGCCCTCGCAATGGCGTAGTCCATTGTTGACGACTCATTTCCAGATCGTTTCGCCAAACCACCAAAGTCCTGTATGAAAACCGTTAACTTCACCTGTTTGGGCGCTCTTCTCGTCGCGGGTTTGAGCTGGTCCTGTGTGTCACTCGCCACCGCTACCGAACCGCCCACGCCCTATGGAGTCACTCCGACTCCGGCTCAGGTGAAACAAGCGGAGCGCGCGTTCTACGCTTTCTGTCATTTCACCGTGGATACCTTCACCGACCGCGAATGGGGCCTGGGCACCGAGTCGGAAACCCTCTTCAACCCGAGCGCATTTGACGCCAGCCAAATCGTCGGCGCGCTCAAGGCCGGCGGCGCCAAGGGGGTGATTCTCACTTGCAAGCACCACGACGGTTTCTGCCTGTGGCCCAGCGCCACCACCGAACATGACATTGCTAACAGCCCGTTCCGCAGTGGCAAAGGCGATGTGGTCAAGGAATTCTCCGAGGCCTGCAAAGCCGCCGGTGTGGAGTTTGGTGTCTACCTTTCTCCATGGGATCGGAATCATCCGACTTACGGCAAACCGGAATATATCGAGACCTATCGCGCGCAGTTGCGGGAGTTGCTGACGAACTACGGGCCGGTGTTTGAAATATGGATGGACGGAGCCAATGGCGGCACCGGTTACTACCGCGGCAAGGTCGGACCGGTGGAAGCCAAGGTGGATTTGGAAAACCGCCGCATCGATAACAAAACTTACTACGATTGGCCCACCACTTGGGCGTTGATGAAACAACTGCAATCGCAGGCCGTCTTGTTCTCCGACGTGGGTCCGGACATGCGCTGGTGTGGCAATGAGGGCGGCCACTCGCCGGACACGGTGTGGGCTACCATCACCTACCAGTCCGGCCAAAATCCCGGAACTAACATTCCCCATCTTGGTTCCGGTACCCGCAATGGCAAGCAGTGGGTGATGTCCGAAGTCGATGTTTCGATCCGCCCCGGTTGGTTCTGGCACGCGAGCGAAAACGGCAAGGTCCGTTCGCCGGAAAACCTGATGTCCATCTATCTGAACTCCGTCGGCCACGGTTGCACCCTCCTGCTCAACGCTCCGCCCGACCGCCGCGGCCTGCTTCATGAAAACGACGTGGCCAGCCTCAAGCAGTTCGGCGAGCACCTCCGCCAGACATTTGCCACCAACCTCGCCGAGAGCGCCGTCCTCGCCGCCAGCAACGTGCGTGGCAATGATTCGCGTTACGCTGCGAAAAAACTGCTAGATTCCGACCTGTGGAGCGCCTGGATTACCGACGACTCCGTGACCACACCGGAAGTCGTGCTCGAATTGCAAGGTCCGGTGGACTTCAACCTGATCCGGCTCCGTGAAGACATCCGCCTCGGCCAACGCCTCGAAGGCGCTGCCGTGGACGCCTGGGTGGACGGCGAGTGGAAAGAACTCGCCAAAGCCGAATCCATCGGTGCCTGCCGTCTCTGGCGGCTTCCGAAAACCATCACAGCAACCAAACTTCGCCTCCGTGTCACCAAAAGCCCGGTTTGCCCAGCGCTGTCAGATTTTGGACTGTATCTGGAACCTGAGTTCGCTCCGTGGATCCCACCCATCCGCTAATGGCAGCCAGCAGCACCGTGCTACTTGGTATAATAGCAGGAAGTCACCACCAAAGTTTTGTGACGCGGTAAGGAAAGTTCTTCGGTCCGGAAATAGTCCGACTTCATATCCTTCCACTCTCCGTCTATGAAAAGCTTGGAGTTGAGGGGAAAATCCACATGCAAATGCCCGTTGCTGTTGATGCCATCAATGAGCGCCCAGCGGGTGGTATCAGCGGCTCCGCCGTCCTGAGAAAACACGATCACAACGGGGCGGCTTTGCAGCAGGTCCTTGCGGATGAGTTCGGACACTTGCGTCCTGTTTTCCGGGGTGAGCGCGCTGAGGATTGGCTTGCTGCGGACGTCGGTGAGTTTGACGAGATTGCCAAGAAAATCCTTCCCGGGTATTGGATCGTGGAGCTTCAGCTGCCGTCCCTGATCATGAATGTATTGAAAGAACCCATCGATTTCCTCCAGGCGCATCGGACAATCATCCCTTCCTGGATTCCAGCTCAGTTGGTTGAAATCGACAGTGGAGGCTTTCGATCCTGACTTCGTGGCGACGAATCTCGCGGGGCGGTAGTAGGAGATGAGTTTGGCCAGCACGCAGGTCGGACTGTAACCGATGAAATCCACACTGGCATCTTCGTTGCTGTATTTGCTGTAAAGATAGTTGTTGTCAGAGAAACAATCGGTGAATAGCGGCCCGACGTTGGCAGGCGGAGCCTTGAAGTCCGGGGTTTTAATAATTTT
>CAIVKO010000064.1 GCA_903906515.1 Akkermansiaceae bacterium | reverse complement strand
GCTTCGCGGGCCTACCGCTATGCTGATCACTATCGGAAAAAAGGCGCGCACGTCTGCCTTGGCGGCCTGCATGTCACCTCGTTGCCGGATGAAGCGGCTGCACACGCGGACACGATCTTCCTTGGTCCGGGCGAGGATACGTTTCCGGAATTCCTCCGCGACTTCAAGGCAGGCTGCGCAGGGAAATGCTACGCGGCACCACTCACTCGGACACTTGACCATCTGCCGACGATACGCCGCGACCTGATCAAACGGGATCTTTATCTGGTTCCGAACTCGATCGTCGTTTCACGCGGTTGTCCGCATCATTGCGATTTTTGTTATAAAGACGCCTTCTTCGGCAAGGGGACCGGATTCTATCTTCGCAAGGTGGATGATGCGCTCACCGAGATCGAGGCGATGCCGGGGAAACATGTCTATTTCCTCGATGATCATTTGTTAGGTGATCCGCGTTTCGCTGCGATGTTGTTCGATGGTATGAAAGGCATGGGGCGCATTTTCCAGGGAGCTTCCACGGTGAATGCGCTGCTCAAGCCGGGTCTGCTCGAAAAGGCCGCCGAAGCCGGATTGCGGTCCATATTTGTCGGCTTCGAAAATCTCGATGCCGACAACCTGCGGGATCACGGCAAGGTGCAGAATCTCGGACGTGATTATAACGCCGCCGTCCGCCGGGTGCATGATCATGGCGTGATGGTGAATGGATCGTTTGTCTTCGGCATGGATGAGGACGGGCCGGATGTTTTCAATCGCACGGCGGACTGGGCGGTTTCACAGGGCATCGAGACGGCGACGTTTCATGTGATGACTCCTTACCCTGGAACGGCGTTGTTCCAGCGCATGGAAGCCGAGGGAAGGATTTTGCATCGCGATTGGGATCTCTATGACACGCGCCACACCGTGTTCCGCCCGGCGAAAATGACTGCGCAGCAACTGGAGACCGGTTACTGGCACGCTTATGATCGATTCTATCAGTGGGGAAATATTCTCAAGGGAGCCATGACCAAGGAGACAGCGGGAGCGCTGCGCCACATCGCCTACGCCGGGGGTTGGAAAAAATTCGAGTGGGTCTGGCATGCACTGATCCGCATGAAGCAGGTGACCCGCGGCCTGCCATGGTTAGAACGGGCGCTGGACCTCACCCGGCAGCGAACGGAGCCGGATGCGGTCACGGAATCGACTGCGGTAGTCATGGCGCCATGAACCGGATCGTAGGCTCATCCATTTAGCAGCCCCGTCTTTCGGAGTATATCAGTTTCCTATAAAGTTCCACGGAGTGGCGGGCTCCGATCCGCCGTGGTCGATGAAGTGACGATGAGTGGAGGTGAAGCGAATTTCATCGGTTAGTCATCGGCTACGGCGATTCAGTAGATCGCCGTTCCTTGTTTCCGTCAAAAATCCTGCACCATACGATGTTACTGTCCGTTTGGACGGAGGATCGTCTCGTCGGGATATTTCGCGTGCAAGCGGCTCCAGTAATCTTTCCAGTAGGTATCGTAGTAATCATTGGCCGCTTTTTCGATGTGCGGGAGTTTCGCTACCACGGGGGCGGTCTGCGGTTCATACTCGTCAAGGTGTCCGCAGCCTGCGCGGGCGCGGGGCGAGACAAACCGCCACTCGCCATCACCAAGCACCTCCTTGCAAAGCGCGGCGAGCTCCGGGTCGTAGGTTTTCAATTGTTCGCGGGTGTGGATGTGGTTGTGATCGTGATCCATGGTGCGGTTGGTGTCATACCAATCCTGCACGCCTTCCGCCCAGTATTCCGCACGGTTTTTCGACGCGTAACAATCCTTGGGTCCGCCGAAAACGATCAACACCTCGTCGTTCTTGGTTACGGTGACGCGGCTGTCCGCGGCCTTGCCATTCACAAGGATGTCGCCGCCATCGAGGCATTTTGCTAGAAACGGACGGGACTGGGCCGGAAAGGATGTCGCGAGCGCATCTAGCAGGATCACGGGATTCTCGTCGCTGACACGGCGGAATTTCTGTGCGGCTCGGCCATCCTGATAGATGCCCTTGGCCTTCGCGTTGTCGAATGCGGCCTGCAAGCGAGTTCTCTGTGCGTCGTCGAGGCCGCAACCGTCGATGACATGGCCGAACTCATGGATCAGAATACTTTCCAATTGCATGCCGCCTATATATTCTAGCACATCCTCCTCGGAGAAAAGAACGACAGGTCTCCCGTCCACATCAGAGAGGAATCCGCGCTGGCGCCAGTTGTAGAAATCCAGTTCCTCGCCCTTTTTATCCGAAGCAAACTGCGGCATATCCGAAGTCAGTTCATTGTGAGCCACCAGCACACACAACACCTTCTTCTCGCGGATCCTCCGGGCGACGTCGGGCTGAATGTCGGTCATCACCTTGTCGAACAGGTATGCCGCCTCGCGGATGGCGAGGTCGGAAACCTGCTCGGAGGTGGCGATCAGGATGTTTTGAATGAAGATTCCTTTTTTATAGAAATCGGGCTTCAGCGCGTATTCGGTCGACTGCGCTGCGGAGATGGGTTTGACATCGAAATACGGACACTCCTCGATGGTGGCCGATTGCAGGGGAAGCAGCCCCAACAGGCCAAGAATCAAACTCACTGCCTGGAGACGGCTGGATTGGAGGAAATGCATGTCGATTCGCTACGGAGTGCCGGCATGAATGTCAATTCGGGTCTCACTTAGTGACTCGACACCGATCATTGTTGCTGATAATTACGCCAAATGTCCGTCAAGCCCCGCATTTTCATCAGCTCCGTCTCACGCGAGCTGGCCTCGACACGGCAGATTGTGGCCAACACGCTGCTCTTCCTCAACTACGAGCCGGTGTGGCAGGATATCATCGGCGTCGAGCAGGGGGAAATCCGCTCGATCCTGCGGCGGCAGATCGATTCGTGCGTGGGACTGATTCAACTCACCGGCCAGCGTTACGGGCTTGAGCCGCCGGAACCGGATCCGGAGTTCGGCCGTGTGAGCTACACGCAGTATGAGGCGCTCTACGCGGTGGGGCGCGGGATGAAAGTGTGGCATTTCCTGCTAGACGAGGATTTTCCCCAGGACCAACCGAACGACGAGCCTGAGGAACTCCACAATCTCCAGCGTGCATATCGCAAGAAGATAGAACAAAGCGAGCGGCTGTGGCACGCGATGCCGAACCCCAGTGAGTTGGAAAAGACGCTGCTTAAATTCCGCAACGATCTCGAACTACTCCGCGTCGCCGCCGAGCGTGAGCGGCGCAATGCGATCCGCTGGCGTGTCGCAATCGTCGCCGCCGTCCTGTTGCTCGCGGGCGGACTGTGGTGGCTGAAAGGCCGGGCAGGCCGCACCGAGGAAAAGGTCGCCACCGTGGAAAAGAAAGTGGAGGCCGAAAAAATCGAGACCCGCAAACAAACCGAGAAGGTCGTCGCGAAAATCGACGATCTGGCGAAACTCTTCGAAGAGGCATCCAAACACGATGGCATCATCTCCAATCCGCAATCGCCGGCCGATCACTATCACAACGCCCGCTTCGCCGAAGTGAAGTCCGATTTCGCCATGGCGAGGAAGAGCTACAACGCCTTCCTTGCATCGGGCGTCGAGTTCATCGATCCCTATCTCGCCTACACCGACATGCTGAAGGCACAGGATGGACTGGAAGGCGCGCGGGAGGTACTCGTTGCGCTTCGCAAAAACAACAACACGCTCTCGATGGAAGCTTCGGCGGCGCTCTTGCTGCCGAAAACCCAACGTCTCACTGCCTTGCAGGCGCTCGCAGAGAAGTCCCCCGATTTCGCCCCGGCGGCCTATTTGATCAGCCGTGAGTTTTCCGCCGAAAAACTGGGTGACCAGACTATCGCGGACAAGAACGATGAAAAGAAGTGGCTCGATGCGTTCCGCACACTCAATGACGCGGGCAAGTTCCAGACCTATGTCCTCGATAAAAAGGAAGGCAAGAAGTGGCTCGATGACGTGGATGCCCGCGCTGCCAGGCTTGCCGCGATGCCGGCGGCTGTCTTGAAGAACCCCGTCACTCTAACTGCGATGCAGTCGAACGACGGATGGATGCTCACGTTCGGATTCGCGGATTACAAGATAAAGAAGATCGAGTGGCGCAACGAAGGTGATGCTAACTTCAAGGAAACCGGTGTCTCGACGATCATGAATTCGCAGACCGGTCTGCTGATGCCTAACATGTCTGTCTCGGTCGGCAAACTGATACCCGGCGACCACGCGATGGAGGTGCGTTATGTGGACATGTCTGATAAACTCAACGGTCCGTTCAAGGTCAGTTTCAACACCGGAAACGCGGAGCTGGCCATGGGCAAACAAGTGCTCGGATCGCTCACCAACTCGTGGATCAGCCTGCGCGATTACGATGGCAAACTGCTGTGCTACTTCACCGCGCTGCTCAGCTACCGAAGCTCGTTGAAGAGCATCCGCTACTCGGTGGACAGCGACGCATTGGATCAAACCTTCCCTTTCAATCCACCCAAACCCGGCCAGTCGCCCTACGAGATCGATCCAAAGGACACGATTTATCTCACGCTGCCGACAGCAACCAAATCGGTGAGCGTGCAGTTGGAATTCGCCGACGGCACATTGTCCGAAGTGAAGAAATTTTCGGACCGGATGAATCACTGACATGAACACCCAATCCGCACAATCCGCGACCGCGCTCTGGCTGCGCCAATTGGCCGCGCATGTGGACTACGCGCATTTCCGGCGCGTGTGGCTGCATCCGGTGACGGAGCAGGCAGAACAGGGATTTATTGCGGCCTGCTATGAAAACGTGGCGAGGCGTGCGAACAGCGAGGGCGAATATTATCTCGCACACGATGCGGCGAACCACGGGCTGCGCTGCGCTGCTGCTGCGGATTTTCCACCCCACCGGCTCGTAGCGGCGAAGACGACCGCACTCGCACGCTCCGGCGCGACGGGCGAGGCCCAACGGGTGCTCGATGAATTTCTCGCGAAACACGTGGCGGATGGCAGCGTGTGCAGCGCACAGGCACGATTGCTCCGTGACCGCGGGCTTGCGGCGCAATCCGGGGAAAAATCGCGACTGATGATTGAAGCCGCGGCGTGGGCCGCACGGGCGAAGGATTTTGCGCGGGAGGAAGGCGGTGATTGGTCGTATCCGGCGAATCAGGAGGTGCAGTTCCTCTATCTCGCAGGCAAACACGAAAAGGCACGGGCCGGAGCGATGAAGGTGATCGATTTCGTCGAGCAACGCGCCGATGCCGGATCGATGTGGAACCAGACGAATCTCGCGGAAATGTGGCTCATCCGGGGTGAACTCGATCGCGCTGGCATTCACTATACCAAAGCCGCCGAGCTCGGTATGGATGTGCCCGGTGATCTGGCCGCGAACCGCGCCGTTGCCGCACTGCTGCTCGCGGAACTGTCGGGAGATGTTAAATTGTTAGACGAATGGTTTCCAAGACCCAATCTCCTCATTTTCGCCGGACACATTCCTGACACCACCGGACGCCCGTCGTCTCGGCTGCCGGAGAAAGTATGCCGTCAGGACGGTCCCGTCGCACGGTCTCTATCGGAAAAAATCGCGGGTATGGGTGCGGTTGAGGGCATCTGTGCCGGCGCACCCGGTGGCGACATCCTCTTTGCCGAGGCACTCCTCATGGCGGGCGCGCGCATCACACTCATCGAGCCTTTTCCCGCTCACCGCATCCGTGCTGTCGCCGAATTTTTCGGTCACGATTGGGCCGTCCGCCTTGAGCGGATTTATGAAAATGCCACGCGCATCGAATCCATCGCCTGTGCCGAGGATGTGCACGAGGACACGCAATGCGACTACGCCAACTCGGTCATGCTCGGTTCCGCGTTGCTCCGCGCCAAGCGCATCAATGGCCGGCTCAGCGCCATGGTGCTGTGGGATGAATCCGACGCGGATGCGCCGAAGCGTGGCGGCACCGGGCACTTCGTGAACCTCTGCCGCGAAGCACGCATCCCGATTGAAATCATCAACCCCCGCCTGCTAACCAAGTGATGTCCGATACGATTGTGATCCGTTCGATTCTCTTCGCCGACGTGGTTGGCTTTTCCAAGCTGCCGGACGCCGCGTATCCCGGTTTCATGCGCGAATTCCTCGCGGATGCGGATCGTGTGTTGTGTGACGCGCGCCACACCGCGCTCGCGCGCAACACGTGGGGCGACGCGATCTTCGCGGTCTTCACGACAGCGAGTGAAGCGGCGCGCGCGGCGCTTGCGTTGCAGGAACTTGTTAGCTCACAGGAATGGGCCAAACGATTCGGTCTCTCATCCGTCACCGTGAATTTGCGGCTGCGCATTGGACTGCATGCCGGGCCTCTGCATGAAGGGCAGGACCCGATCACCAAGAACCTCAGCTTCATGGGCCGCCACGCCAACCTAGCCGCGCGCATCGAACCCATCGCGGAGGAAGGCCACGTCTATGTGAGCGGCGAATTCGCCGCAATGGCAACACTTGCGAACCCGGACGAGTTCCAATTCGACTACGTCGGCCAACGCCCGCTGCCGAAAAAAGCCGGCGTCATCCCGGTCTTCCGACTGTCGCCCGTTGCGCGGCAGTCATGATCTCAAAAACTATTAAATGTCTGGCAATTTTACCGGTTGGTTACTTGTTAGTCATTCTTTATACTTGTTGTGATGAAGAATGGGTTAATACTTCGACAGGAGAGAGGGAAAAGCGGTTGAAGATTTTTCCAATCGAATACTAGCGCAGGACGATCACTGCGTTTGACAAGTTTTATGGGACTATGCAACCGGTACTTTCAAATTACCATTTGTCTTACCCCAGCGTGATGCCGACCGGGCAATGGTCCGATCCATGGACATCCGGCAGGATTTCTGCCGCGATGACGTTTTTCATGAAGGGCGTGGAGACTCCGAAGTAGTCGATTCTCCATCCCACGTTGTTGCCGCGCGCACCGGCACGGTAGGACCACCACGAATATGCTCCCGCCTTGTCCGGGTGATGGTGACGGAAGGTATCGGTGAATCCGGAGCCTAACAATTTTCCGAAACTCTCGCGTTCTTCATCGGAAAACCCGGGACTGCGGCGGTTTTCACGCGGTCGGGCGATGTCGATCTCCTGGTGTGCGACGTTCAGGTCGCCACAAAAAATCACCGGTTTCCTTTCTGCCTCGCGGGCGACATGGGCACGGAAGGCCTCGTCCCACTCCAAGCGATAGGATAGACGCCGCAGTTCGTCCTGTGCATTCGGCGTGTAAACATTCACCAGAATGAAATCCGCATATTCCAGAGTGAGCACCCGGCCTTCCTTGTCGTGTCCGTCGATGCCGAGGCCCTCTTTCCAAGCCAGCGGTTTCTCGCGCGAAAAAACCGCCACACCGGAATAGCCGGGTTTTTCCGCAGAACTCCAATAAGTGGAATAACCGCCAAGCTCTAACGGAAGTTGGACTTGTTCCGGCCGTGCCTTGGTTTCCTGCAGGCAGAGGATATCCGGATTCTCGGCCGCGACAAAATCCGGGAAGCCCTTGCCGAGCACCGCGCGGATGCCGTTCACATTCCAGGATATCAGTCTCATGGTCACGATGGAAAATAAGGATCAGATCATCAGGGCAACGCATCAAAATATGATTCAGCGAAACGCAGAGATGCCGAGATCGCGGAGAAAAGCGCTGGGGTAATCAAATTTCAGCATTGGAACGGCGTGGTAATCATTCTTTGGCACATTATGGAAATTCTATATTTCTCCGCGAAGTCCTTTGCGTTCTCAGCATCTCCGCGTTTCGATTCTGTCATTCCAGATAAATTTTAACGCGTCGGCCCTGATCAGATCACTCCGTTGGCGCAGTTGCAGTCGCCTTCGCCCTTGAGCGCGTTGATCAGGTTGGTCAGCGATTTTATTGCTTGGCGAGGCACGCTTTCGTAGGTGCGCGAGCCGATGTGCGGGGTTATCACGCAGTTAGGTGCGGTGAGAAGCGGGTGATCGGCGGGAGGGGGTTCGCAGTCGAGCACGTCGGCACCGTAGCCACCGACCTTACCGCTCTTGAGTGCTTCCACCATGTCCGGGGTCTCGACGATTTCGCCGCGGGCGCAGTTGATGATGACAACGCCGTCCTTCATTTCCGCGATTTTTTCCGAGCAAATCATGCCGCGGGTTTCGGCGGAGAGGTTGCAATGGAGCGAGACGACATCGGAGCTGGTGAGCACCTCATCCATGGTGGCGCAGCGTTTCACGCCGTATTGGGCGGCGAAGGCATCGTCCCAGTATGGATCGAAGCCGATGATTTCCATGCCGAAGGCGCGGGCACGGATGGCCACTTCCTTGCCAATCCGGCCGAGTCCGATGATGCCGATGGTTTTCTCGAAAATCTCGTGACCGGTGAGGCGCATCCACTCGCCTTGACGCGCGGCAGCGGCGGTGGTGACGATGGTTTTGGTGATGCCCAACAGCAGGCCGAAGGTGTGCTCGGCCACGGTGGTGTGGTTCACGCCGGGGGTGAAAAGCACCGGAATCTTGAGCTCCTTGGTGGCCGGAATGTCGATCTTGTCGAGGCCGATGCCATATTTTGAAATCACCTTGAGGCGTGGCAGCGATTTTTCCAACACGGCGCGGGTGATGGCGTCGTCGCCGCAAAGGAAGGCGTCGAAATCACCAGCGAGTTCGAGCATGCGGGTCTCGGTGAGCGGGCCGCGTTCGCGGATGATTTCCCAGCCTTGGGCGGCCATCAATTCATGGTGCGGGCCGGGAGTGTCCTGATAACTGCAAGTGGTGAGTAAGATGCGCATGGCGGAAAAATGAAGAAACGCCGCATGATCGGAAAGACTAATTATTGAAAAATCATGTGATTTGGACGGTGCGGCCTGTTCAGGATTCGCGGCTTGTTTTCCATGCCCTCGCACATCAAGCTCCGGCATGGAGAGTCACGAATGGTTTGAAAACACCGACGACGGTAAGGTCTATTACCGCGCCAATTATCTGGGGAACCGGTGGACAATCATGACGACCATGCAGAAGCGTGATCCGACGTGGACCGACCTTAAGCCACCTTCGGAGGCCGTGTGGCGCGAGTTGCGGGATATTGTTTGGAAAAAATACCAACGCAAACGCTGCCCGTGGGAGCGTGTCGCGGACATCGATAAGATCCTCGGCGACGAACCACCGGCGAAGTGAGTCCATGAAAATCACTACCACGCTCGCCACCTGCCGCACGCCTGATGGCGCGATGTTGGTGCTTCAGGAACATGACGGCCAACACTACCTCAAGGTGGGTGGAGTGCAGTTGATGAGCACCACGGCATCCTCCTCCGAGCAGCAGATGGCGGAGATCGCCTGCGCGAAGCTGCCGCAAAAACCACGCATCCTCATCGGCGGCTTGGGGTTTGGTTTCACCCTGCGCCGCGTGTTGGAACTTTGTCCGCCGGATGCCATCGTGGATGTCGCGGAGTTGTTGCAGGAGGTGATCGATTGGAATCGCGAATTTCTAACGGGAGTGAACGGGCTGCTGGTGGATGACCCCAGAGTGAGGATGCACACGCGCGACGTCGGCGCGTTGATCGAAAATTGCGGCAAGAACCGATATCACGCTATATTGTTAGACGTGGACAACAGTCCGGATCCGTTGGTGCAGAAGGGCAATGCCCGGCTCTACAACCGCGGTGGCATCGCCCGCACCCATGCCGCGCTGCACCCGGGCGGACGCGTGGTCTTCTGGTCGGCCAATCCCGACAAGGATTTCGCCCGATCCTTGGAAAAGGTTTTCAAGCGGGTCCAATGCATCCCTGCCAAAGCCTATCCGAAAGCGAAACGCTTCACCCACACCTTGTTTGTCGCGGATCGGGAATGATAAAATTGTGGTGCTGGCATGGAACAAGACCGTAGGCCCGTATGCTCCAACACATGCAGCTGCCAGAATGTGCCAAATCATATCGATATTCCTCTTCCAATGCGTTGGCCTTGCTTGTGAAGCGTAGCGGGTTTAGGACTGGGTAATGAATCTTGCCGACTTCCGCAGAGAGTATTCGGACCGAGGCCTCACACGTGGGGATCTCGATGCCGATCCGATCGCCCAGTTTTCCTTGTGGTTCGCGCAGGCGACGGAGTTGGAGGTGCCTGAGCCGAATGCGATGACGCTGGCGACGGTGGATGCGACCGGGATGCCGTGGCAGCGGACGGTGTTGCTCAAGTATTTCGATAAGGACGGATTTGTATTTTTCACCAATTACTCCAGCCGCAAGGCCCAACAGATTGCGGAAAACCCACGGGTTTCGCTGTTGTTTCCATGGATTACCCTGGAGCGGCAGGTGATCGTCCAGGGAAAGGCGGAGAAGATCAGCACGGCGGAGTCGCTGAAATACTTTACCACGCGGCCAAGGGAATCGCAGATCGGCGCGTGGGTTTCCAACCAGAGCGAGGTGATCACGTCGCGCAAATTCCTGATGCAGAAGCTCGCCGAGATCCGCGAGAAATTCAAACAGGGGGAAATCCCGCTGCCGTCGTTCTGGGGAGGATACCGGGTGGTGCCGGAGGCCATCGAGTTTTGGCAGGGTGGCCCGGCGCGATTGCATGATCGGTTTCTTTATCAGCGCGAAGGTGCAGAGTGGGGGATCGAGAGGTTGGCGCCGTAGGGTGTAGTGAGGGGACAGAATGTCCCCACGACGGACTGGGACTGCAAGTCCCAGCCACGGTGCAGCAGCCACAATTCGCGGATTTGGGCTTGCCGGGGGATGCTACGCTTGGCACTTTGCGTGCTCATGATGCGGAGTTTGTTCTATCCGCTCACTACCCCGCCCTAATTGCCATGAGTTTATTCCGCAAGAAACCGATCGAAGCCATCATCACCGCGGCCCACACCGGCGAGGGTGATGCTGTTCCCGCCTTGAAGCGCACTTTAGGCGCATGGCAACTCACGATGCTCGGCATCGGCGTGGTGATCGGAGCCGGGCTGTTTTCCCTAACCGGCAAGGTTGCGGCGGACAATGCCGGCCCTGCGGTGGTGTATTCCTACATGATCAGCGGGTTGGCCTGCGCGTTCGCGGGATTGTGTTACGCGGAGTTCGCCTCGTCGGTGCCGGTGGCAGGCAGTGCGTATTCCTATTCCTACGCCACTATGGGCGAGTTGCTGGCGTGGATCATCGGCTGGGACCTGGTCATGGAATACGCCATCGGCGCGGGCACCGTGGCAGTCAGTTGGTCGGCCTATTTCATGAAATTCTGCAAACAGCTCGGCTTTGATTATCCGATCCAATACGCGCTTTCGCCATTCGACAAGGAAGTGCTGGCTAATGGGCAGGAAATCCATGGTATCGCCAACCTTCCAGCGGCGTTCATCGTGGTCATGATGTCGCTATTGTTGATTCGTGGAACCAAGGAAAGCGCGTGGTTCAACGCGGTGATGGTCGCGCTGAAGGTCACGATCGTGTTGTTGGTCATTTGCCTGGGCTGGGCCTATATGAATCCTGCCAACCACTCGCCGATGATTCCGGAGCGCGTTAGTGAAACGCTCGCAAGTGGTGCCACGATCTATCATTTCGGCTGGCAGGGGGTGTTGACTGGTGCGGGGTTGATCTTTTTCGCCTATATTGGATTCGATGCGGTATCGACGGCGGCTCAGGAGGCGAAGAACCCGCAACGCGACCTGCCGATCGGGATTCTCGGGTCGTTGTTCATTTGCACGATCCTCTACATCTTGTTTTCCTGGGTGATCACGGGTCTGGCGCATTACACGGAATTCCGTGGCGTGGTGGACAAGCTCGCGCCGGTGGCCACCGCGCTGGGCCACATGCCCGCCCAATTCCACTGGCTGAAACAACTCATTGTTCCCGCGATCCTCTGCGGATTTTCCTCGGTGATCATGGTGTTGCTGATGGGACAAAGCCGCGTGTTCATCACCATGTCCCAGGACGGCCTGTTGCCCAAGATGTTTTCCGACATCCATCCAGTCCGCCACACGCCGTGGAAATCCAACGTGCTGTTCGCCGTGGTGGTGGGATCGGCGGTGGCCTTTTTGCCTGGGAATGCGTTTGGCGAAATGTGCAGTGTTGGCACCTTGTTGGCCTTCGTGTTGGTGTGTGTGGGTGTGATCGTGCTGCGCTATACCAACCCGGATTTACCACGCAAATTCCGCTGCCCGATGGTGCCGGTGGTGCCGATTCTCGGGGCCTTGAGCTGTCTGTTGATGATGGCCTACCTACCAAGTGACACGTGGTGGCGGCTGATGATCTGGATGGCCATCGGCCTGACGATCTATTTCAGCTACAGCCGCAAGCACAGCAAACTCAACAAGGACCGGTGAGCCGCGACGGCCAGTGTCAATCAACTGACCCTTGCCACCCGCAATATCTCGGATTTCGCCCACACCGGGATCTCTGTGATCAACCCGTGGGGTGGTAAGCCTGTCTGAATATTACCAAAGGCAGGGACGCGACCACCGGGCGGTCCGCGAGAATGAGGGATGAACGATAGGCCATGAGTTGATTGTTAAGCCTTTTCATGATCTCCCTCGTTCTCCTTCCATTCGCCGGACCGTTACGGAGAACGGTCCCTGCCATTTTAAGACAAGCTCTGAGAAAGCTCAGCGCGAGTGCTGGATGGCCTCGCAGACGGCCGGGAAGATCTGGCGTTTGCGGCTGACCACACCAGGGGCGTGGAAGAGTGTGGAGTCAATGCGCTCGAACGGGAGTTTCGCCAGCGCTTGATCACTACCGATGGCGAGGATCATGCTGTGATGCAGGGCGACGTCGGTGATGGCCAGGATGGTGAGATCGTAATGTTTATCGGAGTGGAGGCGGGACAAGGACGCTTCCAGCTCCTCGCGTCGCGCGGCGAATCCGTGCAGGTCCCTTTCCTCGACTTGGGAAATGCTCACGACCACGCCCTGCTCGGTGAACTCCTTGCGGTCCGCATTGATGATTTCCTCGGGCGTGCCGTTGACGATCAGGGAGCCTACAGCAAAAAATTCCTCGGTGAATTTCTGCGGGTCCACTCCCGCGACGCCGCCTAACCAACTGAGCATCTCGCGATCGAGCGTGGTGGTGGTGGGCGAGGTCAGGCAGAGTGTGTCCGAGACGATGCCGCCGCACAGACACATTGCCACGCCGGGCTCCGGCTGAATGCCGCGGTAGGAAAACTTTCGACCGACGAGCGTGCACGTCGAGCCGACCGGCTCGTTGAGATAGCGGATCGGCTCGCGCGAGACCAGATCGCCTGCGAGGCGGTGGTGGTCGATGACCTCGGTGACCTCCGCTTCTTCCACACCATTGACGGCTTGGGCGTATTCGTTGTGATCGACCAACGCGAGGCGGATGCGCGGTGGATCGACGAGGTCGGATTTGGAGAGGATGCCTAACAATTTCCGGGTTCCGGGTTCGGCGACAGGGAAAAGATCCTGGTCGCTGGTGCCCAGACGCTTGCGGAGGCGGGAGATGGGCTCGGTGGGACAGACCGTTTCAAAATTCGTCTGCATGACATGGCGCACGGTGCGTGAGCAGCGGATCAAGGTGGAGGCGCTGGCGGTATCTTGTTCGCAACAAAGCAGGACCACTCCCTTCTTTTTGGCGAGCAGGCGGATTTCCTTGGACACGGAGTTGCCTCCGGTGACGAGCAAGGCGCGCGCGCCATTGTCGATGGCATAGCGTTGGACGATTGGGCGATCACCGCAGATCACGAGGAATTGGTTCACATTCCCTTCCTGATTCGCTTGTTTCAAGCGGCGATCCACGGTGCCTTGGGAAGATGCGCCGACGAGAAGGATGAGATCTTCCTCAACCACCGGCAGCGGGCCATCAGCCCCAAGACTGGCTGCGTGCAGGGTGTCCGCGAGATGGGCGAGCGAGGCGTGGACGGTCCGCACGCTGAGACCCTCGGTATCGGCGGGAAGCAAGAGTTTGAGCAGATCGAAATAACGCAGGATTCCGCAGAGGTTTCCCACTTCATCCTCGACGGGGACGCAGCGGATACGGGCGTCGAGCATCCGCTGATAGGCGGTGAGGAAGGTATCGGAAACAGTCACCTTGATCACCTCCCGGTGGCAGATCATCCCGGCGTTGGTGCGCACGTCGGTGACGAGTTCGGGCGTCTCGATGCCTGCATGTTCGAGCACCCATTTGGTGCGTTGTGAGACTTCACCACAGCGGGCGGCGACGGCATTGGGCTCCTCCCCTACGGCGCGCAACAGGGCTGCATATCCGATCGCAGAGCAGATCGCGTCCGTGTCGGGATTCTTGTGACCGATGACGTAGAAAGGAGTTTTTGGCATGAAGGGTGAAGGCAAGGACTGACAGAATAGTGGCCGCTAAGCAAGCTAAGACCCGATGTGCCGCATTTTCCGACTTCCCAGGGTCGTGTGGTTTTGCAAGGTTTCCGGCATGGAGAGCCATGAAGTATTGAGGCGGGCGTTGCGCAAGACCTCACCCAAGGCGGTGGCGGCGGATTTGGGGATTTCGCTTTCACTGGTTTACAAGTGGGCGGAAAAGCCTGCGGATGATGGATCTGGCAGCCGGAATCCTCTGGACCGCCTGCTTCAAATCATCGAATTGAGTGGGGATACTGGGATCATCGAGTGGCTGTGCCGTCACCAAGGCGGCCATTTCGTCAAGGATCCCGAGGTGAGTGGGCATGAGATCGATCACGTGTTGCCGGCCACCCAGGAGATTATCGGCAAGTTCTCGGACCTGCTCACCCAGATCTCAGATGCGGCGGAAGATCAATCGGTCAGCGAGGAGGATGCGGATGAGATCCGCGAAGTATGGGACCGGCTCAAGAGTTATGCCGAGGCCTTCGTCCGCGCCTGCGAAGCCGGGGACTTCAAGGTCATGTCACGGCATCACTGATCGCGGCATCCGGAGGACTCATCCGCATTTCAGCAAAACCGGACCATATCCTTGACGAACTGGCCCCAGAGAAAAAACAGGCCGCGCATGGAATACTGGAAGTAACCGTCGTCCGTCAGCCGGATGATTCCGGTGGCGAGATTATGGTCCAATTGTTTTCTCATTTCCTCTTCGATGATTTCCTCGATGGCTTCCGGGTCAGGTATCCGCAGTTGTTCCACCGGAATGCGGGTGCGGGCCAGATATTCCCGGTGGTCGCGTAGGATCTGGTGGAAGCAGTTGCAGCGGCAGGGAACGTGGTTCCATTCCATTTCCGGGGGACAGCGCAGCGTGGGGGCAAAGGGGAAATTGGTGGTCCGCCAGCTGCGACCGGAACAATCGCGGGAGGTGATGGTGATGAAGGAAAATGCGACATCGCTCTGCTCGCAAAGGCAGACGGCCGCTACGGCGCGTTCCTCGGGATGCCAGAAAATCCGGAAAAACTGGTGCATTCCGTCCCATTCCCACCCGCAATCCGAAACATGCTCGAAACCCGCCTCCTCCATGGCGACGGTCGCTTCTGGGGCATTCGGGAAAAATTTCGAATTTGGAATCGGTTTTTGAGTGAGCCGGTTGTTCACCGGCAGGCGCATGCGCCGGATGCGGGTGAGTAGCTCGATCCATGGGAGGAAGAACCACAGCAGCACGCCAGTGTAGCCCCAGAGGAGGCTTCCGGTCAGGAAATACAGCAGACAGAAACTGGCCAGCAGGAAAACCAGCGCCCCGAGTTTGCGAATGCAGGCCGTATGGGCCGAACGCAACCCCACGGCAAACACCACTAATCCAATGACTATCAAGGTTTCACGCATGAATGTCGGACAAAAATGGGAATGAACTGCAACGCATACAGGACGTTTTCCACCGTTTGAGATCCCATGCAAGTTCTTGTTTCGCGGAGGACCTTCAATTCCGCATTTTTTATTCGAAAAACGAACGAGTAGCAGAGGGCGGATTTGAACCGCCGACCAAAGGCTTATGAGTCCTCTGCTCTACCACTGAGCTACTCTGCCATGTTCGTTTCATGGGGCATAACGCCCCTTGCGTGGAGGGAGTTCGGTAGCTGTTGCCGGCCGGTTTGTCCACCGGAAATTCGAAACCCTTCTCGATTTCATGGATTTTCCGAGCAAAACACGAGACTCATCTGCTTTTCTCAATTATCGCTGAGCATTTGAAAGCATGCGCGGAGCCACAATGACTTGTAAGGGGGCAGTATCTGTCCGATGCCTGCGCGAAGCGCATTGCATTTACCCGAACACGAAACCAAACATCATCCCATGAAATTATTGAAATCACTATTAACCATGACTGCTTTATCGCTCGCGGGTGCGGGCGGCGCTTTCGCGAGCGAGGCCGACCTTAAAATCCCGAAGCTCGACAGCGTGAAATTTTCCGCTCTCGGAGGCATGAGCGGCGATGTGCTGATGTATATCGGTCTCGCTGTCTGCGTGCTCGGCGGATTGTTCGGTCTGGTCCAATACAGCCAAACCAAGAAGCTTCCGGTCCACAAGAGCATGGCTGCGGTTTCCAACACCATTTGGGAAACCTGCAAGACCTATCTTTTCACACAGGGCAAATTCCTCGCCATTCTCTGGCTGCTCATCGCTGTCTGCATGGTTTACTACTTCGGCGTTCTGGAGCACAAACCCGGCACCCAAGTCGCTGTCATTCTCGCTGCGTCCATTCTGGGGATACTGGGATCTTACGGCGTAGCATGGTTTGGCATCCGCATCAACACGGTGGCGAACTCCCGCACCGCGTTCTCCGCACTGAAGGGTGATCCGCTCGCCACACTCGGCATCCCGCTCCGCTCCGGCATGAGCGTTGGCCTGCTGCTCGTCTGCGTGGAGCTTTTCTTCATGATCTGCATCCTGATCTTCCTTCCGACCGAACTCGTCGGCCCTTGTTTCATTGGTTTCGCCATCGGTGAATCACTCGGCGCATCGGTGCTCCGCATCTGCGGTGGTATCTTCACCAAGATCGCCGACATCGGCTCGGACTTGATGAAAATCGTCTTCAAGCTTCCCGAGGATGATCCAAAAAACCCCGGTGTCATCGCCGACTGCACG
>CAIVKO010000063.1 GCA_903906515.1 Akkermansiaceae bacterium | reverse complement strand
GCTGTGAAACGAAGACCAAAGCCGCACCAGCTACTCAATGTTTCCCGGCATCAAATGATCGAGATCAGCCATCGCTCCCGCTACAAGAAACCCGCAAATGAAATCACCCCAAACGACCCTTAAGTTAGCGCCATTCGGGACCGGCCTCCCATATCACAAGTCTGTATATCTCCGTGCGGTCCACGTGCATGGAGAGAGAATGAAAAGCCGTTGCGATTCACTCATTCACATTTCATGCGCGCGGACCGCTGCGGAGTGAGATCCCTGCCTTATTACACTAAACCGGATCGATCGTGCCGATAGAACTTTACGACCGGCTCCGAGCGGGCACTGTGGTGATCGGCGCGTTTTACCACTGCCACGAATGCGGCAAGTGGCATCTGAACCTGGCCACGGGATTTGCCGTCGCGGTGGGTGGAATCGTTTCCACGAGCTCCCATGTGCTCGCCTACGACAAACTGCCTGCGCGCGGATTCGAGGTTGTCGGCATCTCGTTGGACAAGGATAAGAAAAACTTGGAAAAGGTGATGAAGAACAAGGGGATGACCTGGCCGCAACATTTCGACGGCAAGTCGTACGAGGGCGAGCTCGTGAAGCGCTTTGCCATCACCGCGATCCCAGCGATGTGGCTGTTGGGCAAAAACGTCAAAGTCACGGACTTTGACGCCGACGGAGGCGAACTCGGCGGGAAGATCGAGAAACTACTCAACGAGTAACACGGCGCAGTTGCTGAGAAATTTCTTGGCAAAACAGTCTGGAAAACTACGCTCGTTTTTCATGAAGATTCACCCGAATGGTGCCGTTTTCGCCGGATAGCGGCTCTTTCAATGATCTTCACCCCAAAAGTAAATTCCTAGCAGTCATGATAAATTCAAAATCACTACTCAGCAATGGACAACCCAACGTGGTGGGGAGTTTCGGCAGTCGCAACGACATGAGCGTTGCGGAATCCGCCAAGGTTCAAGAACTCTGTGACATTGCGGAAATCCGGTTGGATCTGCTGGCCGAGTCTACCGGACGGGTGGAAATGCCGTCATGGCGGCATTTGGAAGGGATTCCTCTCCTGTTCACCGCACGCCGGATGGAAGAGGGAGGGGCCATTGCCATCAGCGCCACCGAACGGGCGAATCTACTGGAATCCGTGCTCGGCGAGGCGGCTTGCATCGACATCGAGGTGGCATCCATCCGCGAATTGGGCGGACTTATTGAAACCATCGCCTCATCCGGAATTCCGTGGGTCGCATCATTCCACGATTTCAACAAACTGCCGGATTCCCGGATTCTGGAAGACGCAGCCAAGCGCGCGTTAGACGCCGGGGCCGCTGCCTTCAAGGTCGCCGCGCGGCTCCATGCACCTGCGGACATCGCGCGATTGGCGGAGTTCCAGCTCACGGATCACGGCCTGCCAGTCGCGACCATGGGGATGGGGCCGTTGGCGACGGTTTCACGTCTGCTATGCGCCCAATGCGGCAGCGTGTTGAACTACGGATTTATCGGAAACAAAGCGACCGCACCCGGGCAGTGGCAAGCGGGTTTGCTGAAGCGTGCGATCGCCGACCTTCCTCCATTCCGCGTTTAGCCGAGCCAATTCCAAGTGGATGGACTGAATTCCCCGTGCTCCAAGGGTTTTCACCATTACGGCTTGATACTTGCGCTGGAAAAATCAACCCTCTGCGCACATGTCCGCCGCACTCCAACACACGCTTGCCGGTCCCGCCACCCTCGAAGGAACCTCGCTCCACACCGGAGAAAAAGTCACTTTGACGATCAAACCCGCACCGGAAGGCCACGGATTCCGGTTCCGCCGGATCGATTTGCCGGACCAACCGTTCATCAAGGCGGATGTGGAGAAGGTCCAGACCGTCGAGCGCGCGACCACGTTGGCTGAGGGTTCGGTGAAGGTCCACACCGTGGAGCACGTCATTTCCGCCCTCACCGGCATGGGCGTGGACAACGCACTCGTGGAAATGGATGCCAACGAACCTCCGATCGGCGACGGATCCTCGCTCCCGTTCGTGAAGATGATCAAAACCGCCGGGGTGATCCCGCAATCCGTGCCGCGCAAGGTTTGGGAAATCCGCGAGCCGATCCACCAGGAAACCGCCGATGGCTCGATCATCACCATCGTCCCCTCCCGCACTTTCAAGGTTTCCGTGACCAACGTCGGTCCGGATGGCCGCTTCACCCAGTATTTTTCCACAGAAGTCAACCCGCAGACGTATGAGAAGGAAATCTGCGCCGCCCGCACTTTTGTGTATTACGAGGATGTGAAGCCGCTGCTCGAAAAAGGCCTCATCAAGGGCGGTTCTTTGGAAAGCGCCGTGGTCATTCGTGGCAACGAAATCATGTCCAAGGAGCCGATGCGCTTCACCAATGAATTCGCCCGCCACAAGGCGCTCGACATCATCGGTGATCTCATGCTTTCCGGCGTGCGCATCCTCGGTCATGTCATCGCCGTGAAACCCGGCCATGGTCCTAACACAAAAATGGCGGCCACTCTCAAATCCGAATATCTCCGGATGCGCTCGATGGTGCGTGCCGAGTTCAACCTGCCCACTGGCGAGGGCGTTCTCGATGTCAACGAGGTGCTCAAGATCCTTCCTCACCGTTATCCATTCCTGATGGTGGATCGCGTCGTGGATTGCCTGAATGAAAACAAGTGCGTCGCCATCAAGAACGTGACAATCAACGAGCCTTATTTTGTAGGCCACTTTCCTGGTCACCCGATCATGCCGGGTGTTCTGCAACTCGAGGCGATGGCCCAGGTTTCCTCGGTGCTCATGCTGCGCAAACCGGAAAACGCGGGAAAACTCGGTTATTTCATGAGTGCGGACAACGTCAAATGGCGGCGTCCGGTGTTGCCCGGCGATACGCTCTTCATCGAAAGCGAGATTATCAAGATCCGCGGATCGATCGGCCAAACCCGCTGCCGCTGCCTCGTCAATGGCGAGGTGGTCTCCGAAGCGGAATTGAAATTCCTGCTGCTAGACCGTTGATGAGCAGACGCCGGTCACTGCGCAGTAACCGGCTTCGCGAAGAGCCGTATTCCGCCGATCACTAACAAAGATAGCAGCGGAGAGAGCAGGAATCCTCCGACCGTCCCGAGAAGAAGATTTAGGGTGACGTTGGGTGAAACGGGCGCTTCTGAAATTTTGGCATCTCCGTGGATTTCGATCAATGTAGGGGAAATTTTTAACTCAAGACTCTCAGCGATCAGCTTGAGTTTCATTTGTTGGAGAAGTTCCTGATCCGTTACGAAGTCCCGCTTGGCGTCGATATAATCCTGGTCATCTAACGAACGACGGATCGCCGCATCACGCTCGCTCTCTGCTGGGTTGGGTTTCCCTGAGTCGGGAGTTGGATTCTCTGGTTGTAATGTCTTCGAATCTCCAGGCGATACATCCCCTTGATTGATGATTCCTTTTTTACGGACGATGGAGGCCAATATTTTACGTCGTTCCTCGACCTTGTCCTCCTGATCTCTCACTGCTTTTGTGAGTGCCTGAAGCCTTGCGTCGGCATCGCGTAAAACGACTTCATTTCGGTAGTTTTTATAGACGTGCGCCACCTCATTCGCAATGTCCCTGGTAGCCACTTTGTCCGTGTGGCGGACCCGGATGGAAATGAGTTCCGTGCCACGAATATTCTCCGTATGCACGATTTTCTTGAGAATTTGAATCGCGGCTTCCTTATCCACACTCCAGCGAGAGGTCAGTTGGAGGGCATCAATGACCTGGATCAAGGAATTGCGACTCGTGATTTTATTGAATTCCGTCTCGAAAAACTGGGGAGTCATTTGCTGACCGCTTGGAATTGCGGACGGTAGCGGTTTCACCTCAATGACAGTCTCACTTTCATACATCTTCGGCATCACGTAAGTGAGCATTGCGGAGGTGACCAATCCGATGATGGGTCCAATGAGCGCCATCACCGCAAATACCCACCCGTAACGTTTGAACATGGCTGGAGAGTGTGGCACCGGGTCGCTATGTCAATCTGATATGCCGCAGGGTAGGGCGGCACCGCCGGGGCAAGGTAGGGCGGCCTCGATGAGGCCGCCGTGAGCATGGAACGGGAATGCAGGGAGAAGGAGTGGCCCTGTAGATCAGAGATTCGCAAAATCATTCTCACCTCATGCTCACGGACCGCCCGGAGGATCGGTCCCTACCTTGTCACGTGCGGATCACGCACATGCCGCATCCGCGCAGCGCAGGCCGTCGAGGGCGGCGCTGACGATGCCGCCTGCGTAGCCCGCGCCTTCGCCGCAGGGGAAAAGCCCGGCGACTTCCGGGTGTTGCAAGGTATCGTCTCTCCGAGGAATTCTGACCGGCGAGCTGGTGCGGGTTTCAAACCCTAACAACAACACATCGGGTGAGACGTATCCGCGCATCTGGCGGTCAAACAACCGCAGGCCCTCGCGCATTCTACTGGTGATCCATGATGGCAGTAGCTCGTGCAGCGGTGCGGGATTGGTGCCGGGAAAATAACTGGTTTCCGGCAGGTTGGCGGAAATTTTCCCATCGAGGAAATCGGTGACACGCTGGCCTGGAGCGACCTGTCCGCCGCCGCCGGCCTGTTTGGCCGCTTGTTCGAGTTGTTTTTGGAATGCAAGACCTGCCAGCACGCCGTGTTTTTTCACCAGTTTGTGGAGGTCGTCGGGTTCGACCGTGCAGACCATGCCGGAATTGGCGAATGGCGAATCCCGCCGTGACAGGCTCATGCCATTGACGACCACTTCGTCGTTCTCGGTCGATGCTGGGACGATCCATCCGCCGGGGCACATGCAAAACGAATGCACACCGCGGTCGCGGATTTTGGTGGCCAGTCGATAACGTGCGGCTGGCAGCAACCTTGGGCGTTCCCGACCGGGTGGCAGGTGATATTGGATGCGGTCGATGAATGCCTGCGGGTGTTCGATGCGGAAGCCTACGGCGAAGGGCTTGGATTCCTGCAGGATATTCCGACCTTCTAACAATCGGTAGATATCACGCGCCGAGTGGCCGGTGGCGAGGATCACCGAGTCCGCCGCGATTTCCTCGGCGGACTCGGTGACCACTCCGCAGATGTGGTTTTCGCGGATCAGGAAATCCGTGACCTTGGTTTGAAAGCGGACTTCCCCGCCGGCGCGGAGAATCGAGGCGCGGATGGCCATGACCACGTTCGGCAGCAGGTTGGATCCGATGTGCGGGTGGGCGTCGGTTAGAATCCGTTCCGGCGCGCCGTGGGCGACGAAAATCTCGTAGATCCTCGCGACCGGTCCGCGTTTGGTGGCGCGGGTGTAGAGTTTGCCATCCGAGAATGTTCCCGCACCGCCTTCGCCGAAGCAATAGTTGGATTCTTCGTTCACCCGGCCTTCGCGCAGCAGCGGTGCCAAATCGAATCGCCGCGAACTGGCATCCTTGCCACGCTCCAGCAGGATGGGTTTCACCCCGTTTTCCAAACAACGCAGCGCGGCAAACATGCCTGCCGGTCCACAACCGACAATGACGACCGTGCGGGCATCCGCCGCGAGTGGCGGTGCGGACCAGACCGGTATTTCATCCGGCGGCAGTGGTTCGTCCAGTGCGACATCGAAACGAAGTTGCACCTTGATCGCGGGTTGGCGAGCATCGATCGAATGTTTGCGCAAACGGATGCCGCCGATCCGTTCCACAGCTACGCAGAGTTTCTCCGCCACCGCTGCGCGGCGGGCGGATTCATCTTCCGAGCGGTCAAGGGGCAGGACGACATCGACGGTTTCGATCTCAGGCGGCATGATTCATGAGTGATTTGTTAGTCCGTGATTTTATCGCGGAAGACTTCGATTTTTTCTATTTCGAAGCGGCGCAGGTTGCTGCGGTATTGGGCGATCGTCTGATAGCGCTTGATCGCTTCGAGCGCGGAAATCACCTCGGCTTTGGCGTCTTCGTAGGTTCTGTATTCGGCGGGCTTGCGTGACGTGACCTCGACCAGATGCCAACCGATTTTGGTGCGCACCAGGGATGGATGGTTGAGCGGCAGGGCGAAAACCGGAGTTGCAAAATCCACAGGCAGGCGGTTGCGGGTCATCCAACCCAGCGCGCCTCCGCTTTCTTGGGTCGCGGGGTCCTCGCTGAGTTCTTTTGCCAATGTGGCGAAATCCTTCTTCTTGTTAGTGAGATCGGCAAGGGCTTTTTCAAGTTTCGCCTTTGCCTCCTCCGGCGGATGATCGAGCGTGGCGATGAACACATGGCGCGCCTGGATGCGCTCAGGAATGGAGAGGCTTTTCTGGTTTTCCGTAAACCACTGGCGGGCCTCCTCATCGGTCACCTTGGAAATCGGGCCGATCATGGATTCCACATATTTTTCCTGCTGGATGTGCGCGGCAAGACGATCACGCAGGTCGTTTTTGGATGCGATCCCTTGCGATTTCATCGCGTTTTCCATTTCTTCCGGAGATTCGAAACGCTTGGAAAATTCGTTGAAGCGGGAAGTGATTTTCTCGTCGCTCACTTTCAGTTCCGGGGTGTGTTCCCGGGTTTTGATCCGGAGAAGTTCATGGTCGATCAATTCATCCAGTGCGGCAAAGCGGGCGATTTTCCGGTTTTCAGGCGTCAGGGATTCGAGGGTTTTGCCATCTAACCACAGTTGTTCGCGCAAGGCGCGTTCGAGTTGGCTGCGGGTGATCGGGTGGTTGGCAACACGGGCGACGATTTCGGTTTCATCCGCACCGTGCGAGTCGATCAAGCGGCGCAGCGGGCCCCGAAAAAGAAAAAGGTCCGCAGCAAGGTAGAGCAGCACCGCGCCGGAAATCGCGAGACAGAGAGGAAATTTTCCGGGCGTGGTCATGGGGGAAGATCTGAAATTTGATGTTTGAAATTTGAGATCTCAAATCTCTAACGAATCTCAACGGTTGCGCCGGGGCGGATCAGGTTGGGGAGGCGGACGGCATCCCAATTGGCGAGACGGATGCATCCGTGGCTGCGGGCGCGGCCGATGGTTTCCGGGGTGGATGTGCCGTGCATGCCGATGCCGGGTTTGCTGAGGCCGTTCCAAATCACTCCGACCGGGCTGTTAGGGCCTGACGGGATGTTGAGCGATTCCGAACCGCGTTTGCCGGTATCCAGCAGTTGTTTGTCATAGCGCCAGTATGGGAATTCGATCATGTTGCGGAGTTCCCATGTGCCGTATTTGATGAACTGCGGCTGGCCCGGGGTGATGGGGAACGATGCCACGAGTCCGCGGTTGGCGCGTGGGGATGGGGCAGTGCCGGGTTCTGCGACAGCGAGGGCCATGGGTGCGGCTTCGAAGATCCGGGCTTGGTTGATTTTGGTATCCACGACCACATGGCGTTTGCTGAGGGCCTCATCCGCTTCATGTTTTTCACCGGTGAGTTTCTCGATGTAAAACGGTGTGACATTCGGGACGATCACCGAGTCTCTGGCCTTGAGGTTGTCGATTTTTTTCGCCCCGTTGAGGGTGACGAGGTAAGGAATGTCGCAGTGGTATCGTTCCGAAACGAATTCAGCCACGCTGCGGTAGCTCATGCGCTTTTTCTTTGCCTGGAGTTCCACCTTGGTGGGAAGGTCCGGGTCCACCCACTCCTTCACGAAATCCGGCACCAGTGCCACTGCCATCGGGTTGGGCACGGCCTTGCGGGCGGCGGTGTTGGCTGCCACCCAGTCTTCCAGAGGATGCCCGTGCACTTCATTCCATGATTGCACGGCCAATTCGGTGAATCGTCCGGGTTTGCTATCGATCACCCCGGGGCCAAAATTCGACTCATCGAGGAAAATCTGCAGACGCAGTGCGTCATCGCCAGTGGGTTTGACGTCCAAAGGGCTCGTCTGAGGGACCGCATTGATGGGAGTCGCGGGCACGGGTTTCGTGGTCTGGACGGGTGGTTTTGGCAGATCCCCCGGTGCCGGCCGGGATATTGGATCATCGTCGCCTCCCAGTGGAAGAGCTTTCAGAACGGGAGGTTCGGCAGTGGGTTGCTGAGCCGTGGCCGGAATCGCTACAGCCAGAAGAAAAAGTGTGCGGTAAATCAGTCGGGGCATCGAATATCCGGAAAAACAAGTCATGACGGGTGATTGGAAAACGCTTCAATCCATCCAGTGGTGGTGGGCGGGACAACGGCGCGGGCAAGCATATCATCGCCATCATCTCCCGTCGAGAGCGCCTTTGCGTAAATTTGGGTAGGGCGCTACCTCCGGGAGCGCCGTGACAATGGATGGTCCTTGGGGTCGGAACGTCGGAAAAGGTTACCTCATTTGCGTTTCTTTCGCGCGGTTCCCCCGGAGGTGGAACCCTACCTTTGACTCAGCCGAGGCTTTCGATACGGAAGACGACCGGGATGCTGTTGACGCAATCGAGTTGTTCGATCTCTTCCAGCGCAGCCTGTAGTTTGCCGAAGGGACAGGTGTGGAGTAGGAAAATCATGTCCACGAACTCCGCATCGGGATTCGATGGATTCACGGGTGAGTGGGTGCCGGAAATACCGATCTTGTGGTCGGCGAGGATTTTTGCGACTTCCGCGATGACGCCGGGCCGGTCGGTGACGTCGAACCGGACATAATACGCGGTGGATGTTTCGGCGGCGGGGAGGATCCGGCCTTTTTCCCGGTAGGGGAGGAACCCCCGGTGACCGCTGGATTGTTTGAGAGAGCGGGCGGCCTCCACCAGATCCGCGACCACCGAGGAGGCCGTCGGATTTTGTCCTGCGCCACGTCCGTAGAACAGGGATTCTCCGGCAGTATCGCCGTGGACCGCCACGGCATTGAAGACACCGTGCACGGAGGCGAGGATGTTGGATTTGGCGATGAACGAAGGCTGGACACGCAGTTCGACCGTGCCATCCGGATGCTCGCGGATGACCGCCAGTAGCTTGACGACGTAGCCCAGGCTTTTCGCGAAATGGATATCGGTGGGGCGGACTTGTTCGATGCCCGAAACATGGATGTCCTTGGGATGGATAGGAAATCCATAAGCGAGGGTGGCCAGCAGGATGGCCTTGTGTGCGGCGTCCCAACCATTCACATCCAGCGCGGGATCCGCCTCCGCGTAGCCGAGCGATTGGGCTTCCGTCAGGGCATCCGCAAACGTCAGACCGGCATCGGTCATGCGGCCGAGAATGTAGTTTGAAGTGCCGTTGATGATGCCGGAAAACGCGAGGATGCGATTGCCGATGAACGAATCCTGCACGGTGCGGATGATCGGAATGCCACCTGCGACCGCCGCCTCGAAGTGGATGGGCGTGTCGTGCTCTTTGGATAAAGCGAACAATTCGACGCCCCGCTCGGCCAGCAACGCCTTATTGCCGGTGACGACGGGTTTTTTCGCCTTCAACGCGGCGGCTACGATTTCAAAGGCATCAGTCGTTCCGCCGATGAGTTCCACCACGATCTCCACTGCGGGATCGTCAATGAGCGCACGCCAATCCGTGGTGAAAATCTCCGCCGGGACATCGCCGGTGGTTGCGCGGGTTTTGGATCGATCGCGGACGAGGATTTTGGCGATATGCAAACTCACCCCGCCTCCGGTGCGCCCGGTGATGAGCGCTCCGTTGCGATCCAAGGTATTCCAGACGCCGGAACCGACGGTTCCGAAGCCGGCCAAGCCGACGCCGAGTGATGGGCAGGTGTTCACGGCGGAAAGAGTGAACGCTTCCAGCGGATTCTCCAAGCCGGAACCGGCGCAATTTTAGGAATCGCTCGTTTTGCCCATGGTGCGCTCGGCTTCCAGCCAATCGCCGTGGGAATCGCCGGGAAGTCCCTGCTCGACCCTGCGGCGGTAGTTGAGATAGGCGGCGCGGGCCAGCACATCCGGGGTGATTTTCGCTGTAGTCTTGGGTTCTGCCGTTTTGTTCACGGCGGTCTTCTTGGCAGCGGGCTTCGCGGTGGTTGGCTTTTTCTCCGACTTTTCGTCTGCGGTGGCGGTGGTTTTGGCAACCTTCTTTGCGGTTTTCTTGGCAGCGGGCGCTTCTGTCGCGGCGGTCTTTTCGGCGGCGGGTTTTGTCGTTTTCTGGGTAGTTTTCTTCGTGGCCATGATTTTGGTAAGATGGATGTTCAAATCAGCACATGCCGTGCCGGGGGAAATAATAATAAAAAATTCCGGTGATTGCCAGCCCGTTAGTCGGGAGTATAGTGAGGGCATGGCCGACGGCTATTCATGGAACGTTGCGCGAGACCGGAGGACCTACCGGTTGCCTGGTCCCGAACACCTGGGTTGGTGGGCGGCCGTGGCGATGTTGCTTTCCATTCTGCTCCATATCGCGGTTTACTTGATTCTGGACCAAATGAAGCTCGCGCTGCGTTTCGATCAGGCCCGGGAACTCAGCACGGCTGGCGTCAATATCCGTCAAGTGGAAATCAGCCCGATGGATGATCATGAATCTGCGACTCCGGAGGATGTCGTCAAGCCACCCGACAACACGGCATCCCTGCTTGAGGAGGTCGATCTGCTCGCCGCGTTGCCGAAAGACCAACCGATCGATATCAAACCGGAGTTGAAGGAGCCCGAATACGCGCTGACCATGAAAAAACCGGCGGCCGAGGGTGATCCGACCGCTATCGCGATGAATGTTTCCTCAGGATTGGAGATCGATGCGGACATGCCGGCACTCGGACGCCAACCGGAGAGCATCAAACCTGCGGCCGTCGGGCAATTGACGGTGGATCCTGGGTCCGTGCAAGCGGATGACGACAATCTGGGGAAATTCACCGACAACCTGATCAAGCGCGGCGCGAATGGAAAAGTAGAGAAAGGCGCGTTGGACGGAATCGCTTCTCTGGATGATTTGTTGGATTTGCCATCCAATGTCCTGCTGGGCAAAAAGACCATGCTGCCCAGCGATCTGCTGTTTGAATTCAACAGCGATCAACTGCGGGAAAGCGCGAAAGTCGGCCTCATGAAGCTGGCCCTGCTCATGGACCGCAACCCGAAACTTTATTGCTGGATCGAGGGCCACACCGACCTCGTCGGCGGCGATGAATTTAACCTCAATCTTTCAATCCGCCGCGCGGAGTCGGTCAAATCCCATCTGGTCAAGTCCCTGCGGATGGATGCTTCCAGAATCATCACCCGTGGGTTGGGGCGCAGTCAGCCACTGGTCACATCCGGAACGCCGGAAGATCAGTCGGTGAACCGCCGCGTCGAAATCCGGATGCGCAACACCCGTTCCGCCGGAGATTCTCCCAAAATCACCCCTCCAAAGGCCGTCGTGCCTCGGGGATCCCACGAATTCGATCCGGTGGAGGATGCACCGCCCCCACCTAAGCCCGTGTTGGTGAAACCGAAACGCGCTTTGCCAGTGGACGAGAACCCCTCACCGTCAGCCCCCAAAGCGATGCCCGTCGATGACGTTCCGCCGCCCTCCGGTGCGCCACGTGCCACACCGATTCGGGAACCTGCCGCCCCGCCTCTGCGGGCCGAACCCGTGGACGAGTGAGAGATCGATCAATCACTTGGCCGGCGCTTTTTTTATCAGACGTTCGGCCAGGGATTTGAGATCCTCCACCGGGATGGCATAACTTTCCGCACGATTGGCACGGGCGATGTTCATGCCCACGCAGTGGCCGTCAAGGTCGATCAAGGGGCCGCCGACGATCGCGCTGTTAGCTAAAATGTCCGTCTGCATCACCCGGGGAAATCCGGTCCGCCGTTTTGAGAAGTCGCCGCTCATCTGGTCGTTGCGGTTTGATTCCGGTCCCATCATTTCGGTGCGGGCCATCAGGCGGACTTCCAGGGTTTTCTCTTCCTTGCCCCGCCGGATAGTGACCTTCACCTTGGTGCCGGAGGCGCGGTCTTTCAGGATCTCTGCGATGTCCTCCTTCTTGGTCACTTTCTTTCCTTCGATCTCAAGGATGATGTCACCTTTTTCGAGGCCTGCTTCTTTGGCACCGCCTTTTTCAGCGACGTTTTCGATTTCAAGTTTTTTTGAATTTTCGGTGAGCCCGATGCCGAGCGCCACGCCGGCCATGGGACCGGTGCCACCCACCGGGATTTCGCGGATTTTCGCGCTGACGATTCCGGCGAGCGCGCGGCGGTTGCTACGGGATGACGCTCCATTGGCCACCAGCCATGTGCCTTGGGGAACATCGCTCTTGGGTGCGTAAATGACGGGTGTTAGATCGGCCGCCTCCACTTTCAAAAGCACCACGTCCCATGCCGGATCGGTTTCGAGCACCTTGACTTCCGTGTATTTGGTGGCGTCGACCGTGACCGCAATTGCTTTGATGTCGAGAATCTCGCTAGCCTTGGTAAGAATGTAACCATCAGCGGAAATGACTACGCCGTATGCACGTTCTTTGCGGCCATCGAGAATCACGGCGCTGGATTTCTGCAGCACCGCGCGCTGGGCTTCGAAAACCGCAGTGACCGATGGTCCGGTCGTCCGATAGGCGCTTTCGAGGCTTTGCTGCCCGTGCAACGAAGCGGCCAGACAGCAGGATAATAGAAGTTTGATGCAATTAGCGTTCACCGAGATTGAAGGTAAGGGTTTGGGGTTTGCCATCGCGTTCGAGTTCCAGTTTGAGTTCGTCGCCCGCGGCCATTTCCTTGAGAAGATCCTTGAGTTGATCGCGGGTTTCCAACTTGGTCCCGTTGAGTTTGAGAAGGACATCGCCTTCCTTCACTCCTCCTGTTTCGGCGGGGGATTTTTTTCCCACCTTGGTCACCCGCAGGCCGCCTTCAGGCCGTGCCTCGGAGGCGAACCCAAGAAATCCCTTCCCTTTCTCCGGCTTCTTGGCGTATGGCCCATCGCCGATGAATTCGGCTTTGTTTAGCCCATCCCAGTTTTCAAGAAACACGCTCATCGGCACATGCATGTTCATCTGGAGTTGTTGGCCGACGCGTGAGTGGATACCTACCAGTTTTCCTGATAGATCGAACAACGGACCACCGGAGTCGCCGCCGATCAGGATGCAGTCCGACTGGAAGGTTCCATCGGCGATTCTAACGAGCCGCCCCAGCCGCACGACCGACCCTCGTGTCTTGTCGAAACCGCCGGAATGGCCGAGCGCAAACACCCAGTCGCCGAGCACCGTCGAGTTCTCGCGGTCCATGGCCACAAAGGGATAAGTGCCTTTTTCCGTGATCCGGATCATGGCGGCATCCTTGTCCGACACCAATCCTAGGGTCTCAGCCTTGAGCCGGGTGCCGTCCTCGAGAATCACGGTGACCTTCTTTTTTACACCTTGGGCGACGTGGGCGGCGGTCAGCACCAAGCCGTCGGCGGAGACGATTACGCCGGTTCCGGAACCCTCGCCGAGGTCGATGCACACGGTGGCGGCACGCGCCTGTGGAAGCGCCTTCTGAAGTGCGGATTGGATGGCTTCGACATCCTTGCGGTTTTCCGGGGCCTTCAGATCATTGACATAAAGGCGGCCTTCGGCAGCGGGCGCGGCTGCGGAAAGAAACGCGAGGAACAGGCAGGTCAGATGGATCTTTATCACGGCAATGGAGCGACACCTACGTGCACATTAGTTTGCAGTCCATCACTTTGTTCCACTTTTGCCACCTTAGAGGCTGTCTTGAAATGGCAGGGACCGACCTCCGGGCGGTCCGGCGAATGAAATGAGAATGAATCCGCGCATGGAATGTTTAAAAATCTGTTCATGGTTTGACCCCCGCTTTCCCTTCACACGGACCGCCCCGGAGGTCGGGTCCCTGCCTTCGAGCATATTCAGACAAACCTTTGGTTATAAAGCACCTCAGCCTTCCTGATAGAGTGACAGGTCGACGGGGGCGGAAACTTTGCCCTTTTTGAGGTTGGCGACGGAACGATCGAGCATTTCAACCGGAAGTTTTCGGAAAATTCCGATCCATTCGCGTCCTTCCCGGCCGGGGTAGCATTGCTCCGGCACCCAGCCGTCGATGCGGTCGAACCACTGAAAAAACAGAGCGTCGAGTTCTTCAACGGTGGCTTCGAACGGCGGCCCGGCGTCGTCATCACCGGGAACGGAGGGAGTCAGGTAGAAGACCCCTGCGAAAATCCCTCCGGGATCAAGCACTGCGGTGACTGCCCGCGCGTATGCGCCGCGCAGTGTGGGGTCGATCGCGCAAAAGCACGTGTGCTCCCAAATCGCCTTGAATTTTCGGCTCTGAGGCCATGCCGGATCAAGAAAATCGCCATGCTCGAAACGAGCGTCAGGGTGCTGTGTCAAGGCGCTGGCGACGGCGACGGCGGTTTGAGAAATATCCAGGCCGTAGGCAGGAATGCCGAGATCCGCCAACAAGCGCACGTCATGCCCGAGTCCGCAACCGGGAACCAACACCGGTCCCCCGGAAAACAGCGCAGTGCCAAACCGGTCGATCAGATCCACCAACGGAGGCGCGGGTAATCCCTTGTCCCATGGCGTTTCGCCATTCTTGTAACAGGCTTCCCAGTCTTTCATGCGCGGAATGATTTTCGATCACCGACCCGCTTGTTTGGTCCAGGAGTCCTTGAGCGCCACGGTGCGGTTGAAGACGGGCTTCACACCGGGTTGGTGGTCCTTGTTGTCGGAAATGAAGTATCCGACGCGCTCGAACTGGCAGGAAAAACCCGCGTCTGCGGTGGCAAGCGACGGTTCGATTTTTGCAGTGGCGGTTTTGAGCGAGTCCGGATTGAGCACGCTGGTGAAGCCGCCCTCGGCATCGTCGGGATTTTCCACGCTGAACAGGCGGTCGTATAGACGCACCTCGGCATCGACACCAGTGGCGACATCCACCCAGTGGATCGCTGCCCGGCATTCGACGCCTTCGGGAGAATCCGCGCCCACCGTGCCTGGCAGGATCTCGGCACGGATGGCGGTGACGTTTCCGGCCGCATCCTTTTCAAACGATGTGCAGCGGATGATGTGGCCGCCGCGCAGACGGACATGACGTCCGGGCCCGAGTCGATAGAATTTCTTCGGCGGATCCTCCATGAAATCCTCACGCTCGATCCAGACCTCGCCAGCCATCGGCACCTTGCGTTCGCCCATGTCGGGATTCTGCGGGTGGTTAGGGATGTCGGCGTGACCGAGCGGTTCGGCGGACCAGTTTTCTAACACCACCCGGATCGGGTCGAGCACGGCCATGCGGCGCGGCGAGTTGCGGTTGAGGAAATCGCGGACTTCAAATTCCAGCAGCGCGACATCGGTGGTGCCATTGAACTTGGTGAGGCCGATGCGTTTACAGAAATCCCGGATGGCCGGTGCCGGATAACCGCGGCGGCGCAGGCCGGAGATCGTTGGCAGGCGCGGATCGTCCCAACCGTTGACGAGGCCTTCCTGGACGAGTTGGAGCAGCTTGCGCTTGCTCATCACGGTGTAGGTGAGGTTGAGCCGCGCGAACTCGATCTGGCGGGGTGTGGATGGCACCGGGCAGTTGGCGATGAACCAGTCGTAAAGCGGGCGGTGATTTTCGAACTCCAGCGTGCAAAGCGAGTGGGTGATGTGTTCGAGCGCGTCCTCCAGCGGATGCGCGAAGTCATACATCGGATAGATGCACCATGCGTTGCCGGTGTTGTGGTGCTCGGCATGCATGATCCGATAGAGCACCGGATCGCGCATGTTCATGTTGGAAGAAGCCATGTCGATCCTGGCGCGCAGCACGCATTCGCCTTCCTTGAACTCCCCGGCCTTCATGCGGGCGAATAACTCCAGATTTTCCTCCACCGATCGCTCGGCTCCTTTCGAACGTGTGCCCGGCGTGGTGAGATTGCCGCGCTTCACGCGCATTTCCTCGGCGCTGTCGTCCTCGACATAGGCCTTGCCCTGCTGGATGAGGTGCACTGCGCAATCGTAGAAAAACTGGAAGTAATCACTGGCAAAATAAAGGTCTTTTCCCCAGTCGAAACCCAGCCATTTGACGTCGGTCTTGATGCTTTCCACATATTCGGATTCCTCTTTTTCCGGATTCGTGTCGTCGAAGCGGAGATGGCACTTTGCGCCGCTGCCGGCGTTTTCCCCGGCGATGCCGAAGTTCAGACAGATCGACTTGGCATGGCCGATGTGCAGGTATCCGTTAGGTTCCGGAGGAAAGCGGGTGATGGTGGTGGCATGTTTGCCGGAAGCAAGGTCATCAGCGATGATCTCGCGGATGAAGTCGGATTTGGGTGAGGTGTCGGACATGAGATGAGAAAATGGATGAACCGCAGATGGACGCAGATGGACGTTGATAAGAAATGGAATCTCAGGGGATTTAGACAATATTGGAAAACTTGGCAAAAAACGTTTCGTTGATTTCAAAGGTGGAAACGGGAATCACACCGATTTGATAGCGTTCAAGAAGATCGATAAGTTTTTCTCCATCGAAAAGTTCGATTGCAGGGGCTCCTTCCCGATTCGCCTCTCTCCGTGCATCTTCAGAAAATCTTCCAGTAGTGAAGATGATGCCCTTGTCAGCTCGTCCTATCATGGCGCTTCGGAAGTCGCCAACCTCGGAACGGGAAACAGGAGTGGACGAGTAGCGCTTGCATTGAAAAATAACCCGGAACGTGATAAATTCATTCACGCGAAGTGTTCCGTAACCATCGATTCCATGATCCTTGACGAATTGCGTGTTCTCGACACTTTCAAAACCCATCTCCCGGACAACATACTTCATCAAGCGTTCGAATCCTTCGGGAGAAACCGACTTCAATCGTTTTAAAAGCGCCGACTTTGCAGATTCGACGACAGAAGGAATAATTTCAGAATTTTCGTGAACTTCTTCTTCTGATTTGATCGATGCTTTGGATCGTTCCCCAGCATGGATCTTGACCCACTTGGAAAAAAGTGCTTTTGCGCTTTTCGTATCGAGATGTGTCTTTTCGCCCTCAAGGGTTAAAGACCAGGTTCCCCTTTTTGAGGAGTCCAACAGACCTTCCCAAACTAGATACTGCCTTGCCCAAGCCACTTGGTTGTAAAATCGCGGTACTCCGGTTTTGGTGTTTGCTTCAAGGACACTGTCAGGAAGCTCAAACTTGTTGGCAATCCACAGGGAAATTTCTTTTGGCTTCCCTGAACCGTCAAGAGCGCGGAGAGCGTTTAATATCTCCGGCATCCACTGGAGAAACTCCGATTGTTTTTTATCTGCGTTCATCTGCGGTCATCTGCGGTCATCTGCGGTTCGTTAAATTCACCTCGCCAGCTCGCCAAGCAGTGCTTGATTGAGCCTGATGCCGGCTTCGAAGTTTTCGACGGGGAAGTTCTCGTTGGGTGCGTGGATTTGAGCGTCGGGGAGGGCGAGGCCTAGCAGAAGCGTGTCCGCACCGAGGATTTCGCGGAATGTCTGGACGATCGGGATGCTGCCGCCTTCGCGGATGAGCACGGGTTCGGCATCGAAGGCGGTGCGCAGGGCAGTCTGCGCGGCGAGCCCATATTTGGAATTGGGGTCGGTGATGTAGGGTTTTCCGTCGTGGCCGGGGCGTACCTCGATTTCTACGCCCGGCGGGCAGTGGCGTTGGAGGAAATCCGTCACCCGGTTCATGATCTGTCTCGGATTTTGGTCTGGCACGAGACGGAACGAGAGTTTCACGAATGCCTCGGCAGGGATGACGGTCTTGGAGCCTTCCCCTTGATAGCCGCCGCCGATGCCATTGACCTCGGCAGTGGGACGGGCCCAGACGCGTTCCGTCGCGGTGTATCCGGGTTCGCCGAATAATCCCGGAGATCCCGTGACTTTGAGTAAATCCGCATCTTCCACGCCGGGGACACGTGACCACATTTTGCGTTCCCAATTTTCTAACGGGCGGACATCGTCATAAAATCCGTCAATCGCCACGCGTCCGTTCAGTTCGTGCATGCTGGCAACCAGACGTGCGATCGCCGTCGCGGGATTGGCCACGGCTCCACCGAAGAGTCCCGAGTGGAGGTCTCCTTTGGGGCCGCGCAGGATGGCCTCGCAGCAGGCGAGGCCGCGCAGTCCGTATCCGAGCGTGGGCACGCCGGGGGCCACCATGCCGGTGTCCGAGATGGCGATGACATCACAGCGGAGTTCGTCGCGATGATGGACCAGAAACGAAGCAAGATTGGGGCTGCCAATTTCTTCTTCGCCTTCGAAGAGGAAGATCAGATTCACCGGCAACCCTTGATTTTCTCGCAGGGTTTTCTCCACGCCGAGGACGTGGGCCAACATCTGACCCTTGTTGTCCGCGGAACCGCGCGCCCAGATCCGGCCATCACGGATTTCCGGTTTGAATGGATCACTCGTCCAAAGTTCCAGCGGATCGACCGGTTGCACATCGTAGTGGCCGTAAATCAGCACGTTCCTGCGACCTTCGACATGGACATTGCGGGCGATAACCACCGGGTGTTTCGGCGTTTCATGGAGTTCTGTCGCCAGTCCCATCGAGGTGAGCTTGGCCGTCAACCACTCCGCACAGGCGCGCACGTCGCCCGCATGGCGGGAATCCGTGGAAATGCTGGAGAAGCGCAGGAAGGAAAATAAATCGTCAAGTTCCGGGGTCACAGACGGATGGTTGACGTTTGGCGACGCCTTCCGCAAGGCGAATCCTCTGGGAACCAGCGCGCCATGGGAAAATTTTGGTTCCGGGTCCGATGTTTTCGCCTCCACAGAACCCCATTCACTCCTCCCGATTATTCGGACGATCGTCCGAATAATTTGCTAACAGTTTTTAGGGTGGGGGAGTTTTGAGACCGGTAGCGCCGCATCGAGGAGGCAAGGTAGGGCGCTACCGCCGGGAGCGCCGCGAGAAAGAGATGAGAATGCGTGGATCAAGAAAAGACGGAACGGCTACCCTTGGGATTTTTCATTCTCTTCGCATTCGCGTGCGCTCTCATCGAGAGCGCGCTACCCCAGATGAGGCGGCATGATTCTGTGAGGGCAAAACCTCTTCACCATCATTGCATAACTCCACACCGCCAGCCACACGCCGACGGCGTCACAGGTGAGATCCATGATATCGATCCAATCAAAACCATAACCAAAGACGGCTTGTGCCGATTCGATGGCGATGGCGAGGATGATCGAAAGCCACAATGCCGGTTTTTTCCCGATGAAACACATCATGGCCAGAGTTGGTGCGAAAAGCAGCAGGGCGTGCAAAAACGGTCGGGCTTGGGCGAAGAGCAATTTCACTTGCAAAGCAAAGCTGCCTTGAACGGGCATCTTGCCTTCGGCCGTGACCGCTCCGACGTTCATCCCAACAGGCGGGGGTGTCTTTCCGATGGTCACGGCAGGGGCTTCCATTCCAAGGTTGAAATTTTCACCCATCGGTCTCTGGACTTTCCATGGTCCGGGGACCACAAAATTCATGCAGGCCAGCAGCCAGATGGCGGACCCTGCGAGTGCGCGCCAGCGGGAGATTCCCGGCCATGAGCGAATCACGAAGAATCCCCAGGCCAACCAGGCGATGGCAAGCAGCCACTTTCCTGTTTTCCACAGCATTCGCTCGTGCACTACTGTAATTTCAAGATCGGAAAACTCGAATGCTCCGGAACTGCCTAGGTTTTCCAAGCGCAAGGATGGAACTGCGGCCCCCCCGCAGGTTTCGATGACAATGTTCTCCAATCCGTTCTGCTTGTTGCCAACAACAGATCCCACCGGGTCCGTTTTGAAATTCTTCATCCCTGCCGGATCATGCCAGTCCACCATGAATCGTCCGTCCTCCCACTTTTCCTTGCCCCGCTTCAGGTTCCGTGCTTCCAGGCGGAATTTTAGGTGCAGCATTTTTACCGCCGTAGCGCCGGGAATCTGGAAGTCGGTCGCAACGACCGGGTTTCGGGCATCCACCGCCACCCTCATTATTGGATGATCCTCAGTCCCCAGCCACTCGACTCCCGGCACGGGTGGTGCGTTTTCCCGGATATCGATGAGTCTCCAGACCGGAAATCCCTGCGTCCTCTCGAAGCGGCACTGCCATAACCCCCAAAGGGCCGCGAGCAGGGCCACACATGAGATGGATAGAATGATGCGACGCATGAACAGGGAGAGATCTATATGGATTCTTCGGAAATCCAACCGAAAATCACCGAAAATCACACGATCAGACGCCCTGCCAACCCAGCTTTTGGCGCAGGGCTTCGTAAAACGACTGTCCCTCGAGGCGAAGCAGGTGGAAGGATCTGATGGATTTTCTCACCTCGATGCGGTCGCCCTGTTCGATGCGCACGCTGTCGCGTCCATCCACCGTGAAAAGCATGGGCCCGCTCTGTCCGTCTTCGGACGAAAGCTCGACCATGCATGAATCCGATAGAACCAGCGAGCGCTGGCTCAGGCTGTGCGGGCAGATCGGCGTGATGAGAAATACCGCGGCACCAGGGGCGACCAACGGGCCACCGGCTGATAGAGAATAGGCGGTCGATCCCGTTGGTGTGGCGACGATCAGTCCATCCGCCCGGTAATCGTTGAGAAGCTCGCCATTGACCCGTGCGCGTAGGGAAACCATGCGGCCGGTCTCGCCGCGCGCCACCGTGATCTCGTTGAGGGCGGTGAATGCCGCTATCCTTTTGCTGGATCGATAGACCGCAGCCTCCAATAAAGTCCTCGGACTCGTGGTAAACCGACCTTCCGCCAGGGATGCTGCGAATACTTCCAGTTCGTTATCCTTGCAGCTTGTTAGAAATCCGAGTGTGCCGACATTGATGCCCGCCACCGGCTTTTCAAAACTTCCGAAGCGCGACAAGGCGTGCAACATCGTGCCATCCCCGCCGATCACCGCAGCCAGATCCACTTGTTTTGAAAACGCGGATGCGGGGATGCCGTCCGTCTCGTTGACGAGGGCGGCGGTTTCCTCTTCCAGAACCGAGGAAATTCCGCGATCCGAGAGTGCCGTCCTCAGCGCCAGAAGGGTGGGGGAGGAGCCGGGCTTGTGAGGATTTGCTAGAATTCCGACGTTCACGATGGATCGTACTAAAGCAGGATTCAGGCCGTTGGCAAGCTGCTGGAATCAAAACGCCCGAGAATCGGTGCGAGATTGGCGGATGTCGAGGATGGCCACATGTCACGCGGGGTGAACAATGCGGTATCGAGCACCCGGTGCGCCGCGCTATCCGGCGATTCGGGGATTTTTGCAATCAGCTCGCGGATGATGCGTTTTGCGACCGTGCTGTTGGCGGTGAGGTTGGCGACCACTGTCTCCACATCCACCGCTTCCTCATCCACTTTCCAGCAATCGTAATCCGTCACCAGGGCGAGTGCCGCTGCGGAGATTTCCGCCTCACGGCAGAGTCGTGCTTCCGGCGCATTCGTCATGCCGATGACATCTGCCCCGATCATGCGGTGCATATTCGCTTCCGCCCGGGTGGAAAACGCGGGACCGTTCATGCACAGGTAGGTGCCCTTGCCATGCACCTTGGCGGCGATGGAAACCGCGGTTTCCAGCAACAACCGGCGCAGATCCGCGCAGTAGGGGTCGGCGAATCCGACATGCGCGGCGATTCCATTGCCGAAAAACGTGTGTTTCGCCCCGGTCCCGGTGCGGTCGATTAATTGGTTTGGAATGACGATGTCGCGTGGGGCCATTTCCTCGCGCAGGCTGCCGACGGCTGAAACGGAAACCAACCAGCGCACGCCCAGCGACCGCATCGCCCAGATATTGGCCCGGTGATTGATCTCATGCGGCAGAAACCGGTGGCCCACCCCGTGGCGTGGGAGAAAATAAACCCGGCGGCCATCGATGCGACCGCGGATCACCTTGTCAGACGGATCACCAAACGGCGTGCGGACCTCCAACGCCTCGATGGATTCAAGTCCATCCATTTCGTAAAGGCCACTGCCACCGATCACGCCGATCGCGTGTTGATTCATCGTTTCGGAACTCATGTTCAGGCGGGATAAGGCATAATCCAACGCCTGACAAGTGAGCATTTGTATCTCTCTTACCAGACGTAATCGTTCTGCGGAGTTTCCGACATCAAGGAGCGGCGGAACGCGTCCGGCGATGCGGATGGGGAGACGATGAGACGAGCATTCGCGCAATCCATCGACCGAGCATCCGCGTGGGCGATCATGCATCGCCCTTTCTTGGTTCAAGTCACTCGCTCACGGCATTGCCGGTGAACCGGCTTTATGAACATCCAGACATGCTAGGTGTCCATCTGAGTTGCGAATGTAGATTCGTCCGTTCGCTAGGACGGGCATCGTCCAGCAGTTGCCATCGACCACCTGTGCGGCGGCGATTTCCTTGTATGAGTCGGGCGAGGCGTCAACGATCGCGAGGCGTCCGTTTTCACCGAGCACGATCAGGTTGAAGCCGGCGGCCATGAGCGCACCTTTTTTTGGCGATTTTTCGGTCCATTTCACCTTACCGGTTTTCCAGTCGAGGCAGGTCAGGCGATTGTCATCAAACCCGAAAAGGAATCCGTCGATGAGCACTGGTCCGCTCATGTGGGCTCGCATGTCCTTGTTTTCCCAAACTTTCACGGGTGTGGTGCCGGAAAAGTCCACCAACGAACACCCGCGTCCGTATCCGGATGTGATGAACGCCTGGTTGCCGGAGATCACCGGGTCTGCCGCATTGATGTCGTGTTCGGTCTGCCAAGGATAGGACCATAACAACTTGCCGTCGTCCGGGGAAATTGCGGTGAGCGTGTTTTTGGCGAAGAGCGCGAGGGCGGATTGACCATTGTATCCGAAAGGCACCGGCGTGGCATAACCGCAAACGTCATCCGCGCTGTTCCAGAGCACTTCTCCGGTGTCCTTGTCGAAGGCCATGCCGGCACTGCCCGCATTGAAGATCACCGCCTTGCCGAGGATCAGCGCGGAACTGGAGAAGCCCCAAGTCGGCACCTTGCTGGCGAATTCCTTTTTCCAAAGCACCTTGCCGGTCGTCGCATCGAGACAGAAAAGTTTACCGCTTTTGCTGGCAAAATACACCTTGTCGTCATTCACCGTCGGTGTCGCGCTACAGCCGCCGGAGTAGTATTTCGGTGCCAGCGGTTCCGGATATTCATGCTTCCAGAGCAGCTTGCCGGTCGCCGCGTCCAGACAGGAAATCGCATCGGTGTCCTTGTTGAAATTACCGGCCGTATAGACTTTGCCGCAGGCCACCGCCACGGCGGAATACCCCGCTCCCACTTCTGCCTCCCACGTGATCTTGCGCTTGCCCGCCGCCGCCGGATCCCATGTGGTTTCCTTGCTGATGCCGTCATGGTTAGGCCCGCGCCAGTTCGGCCAGTCGGTCGCAGCCGAAGATAAGACTGTTAGGAGCCATGTTGTCAGTATTGCCAGGGAATCATGGATGGTTTTCATGTAAATCTGTGAGTTCGAAGAGTAACTTTTCACGAAACGCCGTTGCAGGAGGGCGTCTATCACTTCTTTTTTCCTGCCACCACCGAATGGACGATGATTCCCAGGAGGATTCCTGCCAGCAGGACGATCCAGAAATGGTGGTTGGCAAGGAGATCGGCGGGCGCGTTCATGCCGAACACGGAGACGAGCGTGACCAACGGGAAAAAGAATGCGGCCAGACGGTTGAGTCGGCGGGCCTCGTGGTTCGCCAATTCCGCAGAGATCGCCTGTTGGCTGGAGGTTTCAGCGAGGGTGAAATCCATACCCGCCTTCGTGTCGGCGGCGATCAACTCGGTGGCCCGTTCCAGATCGGCGGCTTGGTCACGCAGTGAGATCAGGCGCGTTTCATCCGGACGCACTTCGCGCGCCGCCTGCATGACATTGAGGAGGCCGCGGGTGGCGCGTTGCATCGGGTGCATGTCGCGCATCACGTCGAAGTATTCCCGCGCGCATTTGGCGTTGTCCACTTTTTCATCCAACCGGTGGATTACTTCGCGATAAGAGGCCAAATGCTTCTCCAAGCCCGCAAGGCCTCCTCTAACCGGGTGACTTGCCCATGCCCCCCGCGGATCGCGCCAGAAGACCACGGCACCCCGCACTTCATCGTCCGCAGCGGTCGGAGGAGCATGGAGCAACAACAGCAGATGGCCGTCCTCGTCCATGATCCGTTGTTTGCCCACCGAGTCCCCCAAGCGCCTGCGGATGGAATCCGGCAGATCCCAGGAATCCGGTATGTATGACTTTCTATCCACGACTGCGCGGTTTTTTTGGATCTGGCTGATGGGAGATTCAGTCTCCACTATGGCAGATTGTCAGTGGCCACCGCCGGAACCTTTGATCCAAGTGCCGAGGCCGATGACGATGGTGGATAGTATCAACGCTGCAATCCCGCTGGCGATCAAGGTGTAAGCCTTTTTGCTAGAGCCCTTCCATTCATGGAAAATCCAGCCCCACATGGTGCTGAAAATGATGATGCTGGCCATGTGTAGCGTCCATGAGGCAAAACCATATTTGCCCATCTGTGTTTCGCCCATAGTATAGAAGAAAAACTGGAAATACCAGGTCGTGCCGGCCAGGGCAGAGAAAAATAGATTTGGGAGACGTGGGATTCGGCGATCAGTGGATTCGGCGGTTCGACCCGCCATCAACGCCATTTCCTCCGCCGGTGCGTCTGTAACATTTTCAATGGCGCTGGGCCCCTTGCTGTGGGCCGGATGGCGCTGTTCGGACGCCAGATACTCATAGCCGGTACCATTGCGTATGTTGAGAATTACGCACCAGACGAAGTTGGTGGTGAAACCACCCAGCATCACGACAATCAGCTTGGGCAGGCCGGTCCAGATTTTATCCGTGCCGGCGGCGAGGGATGCCTCCGCGATGGGATTTCCACAGGTAAGACCGAAGCTGAAACAAGCGCTCATGATCCCGGAAAATGTAGCGACGAGGATGCCCTTCTTGAAATCGAACTCGGCGATGGTCTTTTGTTTTTCCGCCGCGGGCATTTCCTTTTCTTTGGTAGCCCCCGCGAGTGCTGCGATGAAAATACCTAACAGGCAGATCCCAACTCCTAACAGCGTCACCTGCCCGGAATCACTCGATGCGATTTTTGTGATCGACTCCGCCACAAAGACATCGGGAATCTTTGGGAACAACTGCTTGGCAATCGGCGGTAGCAAGGTTCCGAAGGCCGCGCAATAACCCAGCGCCACACCCATCCCCAGCGACATGCCGAGGTATCGCATCGCCAAGCCGAAAGTAAGGCCTCCGAATCCCCAGAGCATGCCGAACATGTAGGTGAGGCCCAGCGTGGTCATCGATTGATTACCTATCACGCCAAAAGGGTCTTTGGTCAGTAGCGAGGCGAGGAGGGCCGGACAGATGATCCACGAGAAGAATCCGCCGACGAGCCAGTAGGTTTCCCATGACCATTTTTTGACTCCCTTGTAAGGCACGTAGAAACTGCCTGATGCGAGACCGCCGAGCCAGTGGAACAGAACTCCGAATATTGCATTTCCCATAATGGTATTGATTGGATTTTTTAGTTAGGTGAATTTCAACTCAGGCGCGTTTGCTGAGGACTTTGCTTTCGTAGCTCTTCACTTCGGCCATCCAGTCGTTTCCGGCGGGGACGTTCCGAGCTTGGCAATACTGGTCCCACACAGCGCCCCAGGGCAAGCCTTTTGCATCTTCCATCAGCGCCAGACGCGCGGTGTAGTCACCGGATTTCTCGGCCTCGCGAAGTGCGGGTGGTTCAAGAAGCGCGATAAGCAGCGACTTGAGCGTGTTGCGCGTGCCGATCGTCCACGCGGCGATGCGGTTGATGCTGGCATCGAAGAAATCCAGGCCGATGTGAGTGCGGGTCAGCAGTTTGTTGCGCACCAGTTCGTTGGCGATCGCTTGCAGCGCGTCGTCGAGGATGACGACGTGGTCGCTGTCCCAGCGCACGCCGCGGCTCACATGGAGCAGGATTTCCGGTACGAACATGAGGGCGGAGGAGAGTTTGTCCGCTATGCCTTCGGTTGGGTGGAAATGCCCGGCGTCGAGGCACAGCAACTTCTGATTTTTGATGGCGTAGCCCATGTAAAACTCGTGCGAGCCGACGACATAACTCTCACTGCCAATGCCGAACAATTTGCATTCCACGGCATCCAGATGGTGTTTCGGGTTGAGTTTCTTCGCGAATACCTTGTCGAGCGAATCTTCCAGTCGTTGGCGTGGGGAAAGCCGGTCCACCGGCGTGTCCTTGAAACCGTCCGGAATCCAGACGTTGGTGACGGTGGGAGAGCCGAGTGCCTTGCCCATCGCCGCACCGATTTCGCGGGAGGCAATGCAGTGGTCGATCCAGAAATCGCGGATTGCCTTTTTCGGGTGGGCGAGGGTGAAGCCATCCGCCGCTTTCGGGTGTGCGAAGCAGGTGGGGTTGAAGTCCATGCCCATGCCATTGGCTTTCGCCCAATCGATCCAGGTGGTGAAATGGGAAGGTTTGATTTCATTGCGATCCACTTTTTTGCCGCCGAACTCGCCGTAGAACGCGTGCAGGTTGAGGCGGTGTTTGCCGGGGATGAGGGAAAGCGCCTTGTCGAGATCCGCGCGGAGTTCTTCCGGTGTCCGGGCTTTGCCGGGGTAGTTGCCCGTCACCGCGATGCCACCGCTGAGACCTTCGCCGGTGTATTCAAAGCCACCCACGTCATCGCCCTGCCAGCAATGAAGCGAGATTGGAATGCGGGTGAGCGCGGTCATGGCGGCCTCGGTATCGACGCCCATTTCGGCGTAGCGGGATTGGGCGACGGCGTATGATTTGGCAATGGATTTTGATGATGTGGACATGGTGGATTTAATGAAGATGCCGAAGGGTGAACTAATTTTTTCAGAAAAACCTCCACAGACACGCCAAAAACAAGCACGATTTCGCCAGTGAAAAGAGTGCTGAAAATCAACGATTGGTTCCACCCCGATGGATTTCCAATCCACGTCGAGCGGAGGGATCCTCAGGAGCCGTTCGGTCCGCATTCCCACGAGTTTGCAGAACTGGTGATCATTACCGGTGGCAAGTGCCTGCATGTGATCGGCCAGGATTCCTGGAAACTCACGGCGGGCGATGTTTTTGTCATCCAAGGGTCGGGTGAACACGAGTATCAGGACATGAGGGATTTGCGGTTGGTGAACATCCTCTATCAACCCAATCAATTGAAAATCATGCTGCTCGACCTGCCATCAGTGGCCGGATACCACGCGCTTTTCACCTTGGAGCCGAGCCGTCCGCCAGCCAAGGGAATGCTCCACCTCAACAGCAGGGAGTTGGCACAAATCACCGGATTGGTGGACCGACTGGAAAACGAACTGAAAGTCCGGGAACCTGGATTCGGTTTCATGGCCACGGCCACATTCATGCAGGTCATCGGTTTGCTTTCACGCTCATATGGGCGCGCGCCTTCGCCGGACGGGCGGGCCATGCTGCGAATCGGCGAGGCGCTCTCTCACCTTGAGCGCCACACCTACCAAAAAGTAAATCTGGATGAATTGGCCAGCATCGCCCACATGTCCCGGCGGAGTTTTCTGCGGGTTTTCCAATCCGCCACCGGTACATCCCCGCTCAACTGGCAGATCGGCCAACGCGTCGCCCGCGCCTGCGGAATGCTGCGCAATACCGACAAGCGCGTCACCGAGATCGCCTTCGATATCGGCTTCAACGATAGTAACTACTTTACCCGCCAGTTCCGGAAAATCACCGGCGTCTCACCGCGAGAATACCGCATGAGGCAGGGTGGGGGGTGAAACTAGAAAGAAAAATTGAACCGCAGATTAACGCAGATGGACGTTAAGGTTAAGAGGTTTGTGAAAAATTTAGACGTTAACCTTATAAGCAACTCCGCAATCAACACAACTCTTTGATTATCTGCGTTCATCTGCGGTTCAATTTACTCTTTAAACCAAGCGTCAAAAACCTTGTTGGACTTCGATCCTTTTCCGGCTACTCTGGCGCACCCGACCATGCCCGATCTCCATGACCTTCTGCAAAAAAACCGCGACTGGGCGGATTCGATCAGTGCGAACGATCCGGAATTTTTCCGGAAACTCGCCAATCAGCAGAGTCCTCAATACCTGTGGATCGGTTGTTCGGACAGTCGTGTGCCCGCCAACCAGATCACCGGCCTCGCTCCGGGCGAGGTTTTCGTCCACCGGAACGTCGCCAATATCGTGGTTGAAACTGATTTCAACCTGCTCGCCGTTCTCCAATACGCCGTTGATGTACTCAAAGTCCGCCACATCATCCTCTGCGGCCACTACGGCTGCGGCGGTGTTCAAGCCGCCTTGGAAAACTTCCGTCACGGCATGATCGACAACTGGCTTTCCAGTATCCGCGCGTTGCGCCGCATCCACCATCTGGAACTCGACGCCCTTGCTCCCGACGCCGCGGCAGATCGCCTCTGCGAACTCAACGTGCTCGCCCAAGCCCGCCACATCGCCCACACGACCATCGTCGAGGACGCATGGGAGCGTGGTCAGGAAATCCATATTCACAGTTGGATTTACCGCCTCGATAACGGCATTATCACCCCGCTTGCCCCGCCTATCCACCAGTCTCTGGAGTCTTTGGCTGCCGGCACCGTTCCTCCGGCCGTGGATGAATTTCCGGATTCCGCTTGATTTTTCCACATTCTGGATTAGGCTCATCTCGTTCAGCAAATGGGGGCGTTCTGGTTTCGACGGAATGTCTGATATGCTGGTTGCACGTGGAGGTTGATCGGCTGGCCTCCTAAAAAAGCCGCTCAAAACAAATAAATGCAGACTCTAACGAGCTCGCACTGGCTGCTTAATTGACAGTCACGTCAGAACCCCGACGCCTTCTGAGGGGGATGGCGAAACTTAGAAGGCTGGGTGGAGAATCGGGAAACCGGGTTCATCACCGAGAAACAACAGGTTCCTAGGAAAGACAACGCCGCAAGCGGGCCCAGTCCTTCCGAAACCCCAGACCGCCTGCTAAACGTGTAGATACCATCGTTGACGGCGTCCCGGACAGGGGTTCGACTCCCCTCGCCTCCACCATTTGATT
>CAIVKO010000062.1 GCA_903906515.1 Akkermansiaceae bacterium | reverse complement strand
TAAAGCTGTTAGCGATCATCACGCCCTTGCTCACGGAAGTGTCCACCTTAGGCGGATAGACCCAGATCGGATAGCTGTTGCGATAGCGGGTGCCCTCGATGGCGAGAGTGAGTGTTAATTTCTGCGGCGGAGAAATGCCTGTGGAATTCAGCGGCAACGAGTATTCGCCGACATCGACGAGTCCGCCGCGCTTGATGGCGGTTTGAGGAAGGACCATCGAGGCCACCTTGGTTCCCTTGTCATCGGTGACCGTAGCCGTGATCGACGCATTGGGAAAATCGGCCGGGCCATAGTGAGCGACCTGCACCTTGCCCTTGAAGGTCTCATCGGCCGTCCACGTATATTTTTCCATGCGCATCAATGGAACCGTCTCGCTACAGAACTGCCGCCATGCGGCCGGTTCGATGATCCCCTTGGATTCCATGAAATCGTTGAGCATGCCGACGAGCGCAGTTCCCTGGCCAGGGAAATCCTGGATATCGAGCAGATGGAAGCCTCCGAAACCCGGTGTTCGCAGAGCGAGTTCGATGTCCTCGCGGTAGCAGATCGCAGCCAGCGCCCCGGAGGCGCGCACGAAGTCTGGCGTCTGGTCGAGCATGCCGGCCTTGGTGATCCGTTCGCGGAAAATCTCGTAGTTGCGCGCCCGCGTCACTCCGGTGAATTTGGAAATGTCGCGGTAGTCCGGATAGACCTGATATTGACCGGTTTCATGACCGATCAACGGCACCGGAATACCTTCGATGGATTTACGGAAATCAAACATCGTTGATGGAGGGAATCCCTCGATGGGCGCATTCGGGAAATCGAATAACGAGAAGGAACCACGCAGCGGTTTGGCGTCTTTCTCTACTTTTCCAGTCACCCAGAAATCATCTCCTTCGGCGAGACTTGGAGCCCAGTGATCGTTGTTGGATCCTTGGGCATAAAGATGGCGTGAATCGACCTTTTTGAAATCCGCGACCAGTTCGAACATGCCTTTGCCGCGGCCCAATTCGTTGCCAAGGGTAAACATGACGAACGACGGACTATTGCCGAAATGGCGGAAAATCAAACGCCCTTCGCGTTTGCCGTAATCGTAGAGCGAGACATTCGGATCGACATCCTTGACCTCGAGGAAGTCGATGTTGTGGATCGCGGCTTCCTTGTTGTCCGGAGCATTGAACGCGCTGCGCTTGTTAGGCAACTCAACTTGTAGATAGACGCCGAGTTCATCCGCCGCCTCGAAGGCCGCTGGGGGCGGGCACCACGAATGGAATCGGTAGTGGTTGATGCCCCAGTCGTTGGTGATTTTGAAAATCCTCCGCCAATCCTCGATACCCATCGGCGGGTAACCGGTGAGCGGATAGTTGGCGCAATCCAAACGCCCGCGCAGGAAAACCGGCTTGCCGTTGACGAGCAACTGGCTGCCATCGCGGGTGAATGACCTCATGCCAAAACGCGCGGACCGCTGGTCCTTAAAGGACTTGTCACCCGCGCTTGCATCGAGTTTGACGTCCAGCTTCATCAGCGCGCGCTGGAACTCGTCCCACAGCGGCACCTCTCCACCGGGCACGTAAACGAACTCGATCGTATTTTCCCGCTCCGGTGCATTTACCTCCACGGTCTGGTTCTGGAAAACAGCGGACTTCGCCACGTTGTAGCTTGTGCTTCCCACGGTGAGTTTCCCTTTGGCGGGTTTGCCGGTGACATTGCCCACCACCACCTGCACACGGGCTGTTTTGTTAGTTACATCAGGATACACCTGCACATCGTCAATCCACACCGGATCAGTGGCGCGCAGTTCCATCTTGCCGATGATGCCATTCCAGTTCGTCTGCGTCCGCTCGTCCACCGCGTGGGCCGGACCGACCGGTGGCAGCTTGGCGTTATCGATCAACACGGTGATCGTGTGTTTACCTGGCTTCATCGATTTTGTTAGATCGAACACATGCGGGGCGCTGAGCGAATCCTCCCGGCCACATAAGGTTTCATCCACCCAAACCCGGGAATTTTTGGTGCGCTCGAAAAACAAGGTGATTCGCTTGTCGGACCAGGACGCTGGAATGGTCACATCGCGCTGATACCAGGCCGGTCCTTTCCAAAACCAGAGACGCGCCAGGCGATCCGTGGGTTTCTCATCCTGCTGGATTCCTTTATGATTTTCGTCCGTCGTTCCGGGAAGTTTGACGCTGTCCTCAAGCTTGTTGGCGAACCATTTTTCCTCCACGCCGGTGTTTTTAGCATCGAGTTGGAAGCGCCACGAACCCGCCAGCGGAAACGTCATTGGTTCTTGAGCGGACGAGACACATGGCAGCATGGCCATGATCAGCGGGAGAATGTGGGATAATATCGGCTTCATAGATAGGATGCGCGTAGCAACGGAGTCCGGCTTTCTACGTAGCGAGGACCGCGAAACATACAAATTTTGACACCCGGCCCCCGTGCCACGATTTCAAATGCTGGCGCTGACTATTTCTTATTTCAGCGAGAGAAATCACCCTTTCTTGCGCACCTTCATCCACTTGCGGAAATCGCCGCCGTGGGATTCAGGGAGGGTGCGCTGGCCAAGCCAATCTTGGAGTGGTTTGATCGGGGCGACGTGAATCGGCAGATGATTCATCGCCTTGGACATCGTCATCGCCGCACGCCAAAGGGAAGGAGACGTGGCAAGTGTGGCGAAAGGCGACATCGGAATCGCCGCCGGCGAATGGATGTGCGCCTTGTGCGCCTTGTCTCGCAATCGTAGGAGCAGATCGGGGATCGGGATATCCACCGGACACACTTCATTGCACGCTCCGCATAGAGAGGAAGCCTTCGGCAAATCGGCGAGTTCTGGAAAACGATCACCGAAAAGCAGCGGCGAAAGCACGGCACCAACAGGACCGCCATAAGTCGAGCGGTATGCGTGACCGGAGGCCTGACGATAAACCGGACATACATTCTGGCACGCTCCACAACGGATGCAGCGGAGGATTTCCTTGCAGTTGGATGCGAGGATATCGGAGCGGCCATTGTCGAGGAAGACCACGTGCATATGCTCGGGGCCGTCCGGTTGGTTCGCCGATTTCGGGCCGTTGATGAACTCGGTGTAAACCGTGAGTTGCTGGCCTGTGGCGGACCGACCTAACAAATTCAGGAAAACCGCCAGATCCTGTTCGCGCGGAATGAGCTTCTCGATGCCGACCAAGGCAATGTGGACCGGCACCGGAGCCATGCCGAAGCGCGAGTTGCCTTCGTTCGTCACCAACAACATGCGTCCGCTGTCCGCACAAACGAAGTTGGCACCGGTGATGCCCGCCTCGGCCTGCATGTACTTTTCCCGGAGGAAAACACGGGCGCGGCGGGTGATCGTTTCCGGATCATCATTGTAATCGGCGGCAATCCCCTCGCGCTGGAAGGTTTTGGCGATTTCGCGGCGGTTCTTATGGATGATCGGCTTGACGATGTGGGACGGGATGTCGTCGTCGAGTTGGATGATGAATTCGCCGAGGTCGGACTCCAGACACTCGACACCGTTTTCTATCAGAAACGGATTGAGGTGAATTTCCTCGGCAGCCATCGACTTGGATTTCGTCAGGCGGGTGACACCGTGGCTTTGCAGGATGGAAAGAATGGTCTGGCGTGCATCCGCATCCGTGGACGCGAAATGCACGTTCACGCCGCGGGAAACCATCGCCTTTTCGGCCTTGGCGAGATAATCGCCGAGGTGGTGGAGCGTGTGGTCTTTGATCGATGCGGCGAGCTTGCGCAGGGCGTCGGGATCCGCGTAGTCATTGTGGAGAACTTGATAACGCTTGTAAGTTCCTGCCGACGCGCCGTCGCTGACGGCGTGCTGCTTTTCGTCCGAAATGGAACGGGCGTACAGATCGATGAGTTGGTTGCCGATCATGATATAAGCGTGTCTCTGAGGATTTGGATCGTGTGTTTGTGCGGAACCGGGCGGCCTTGGG
>CAIVKO010000061.1 GCA_903906515.1 Akkermansiaceae bacterium | reverse complement strand
CCGCCGCGGTGCACGCCGAGTTTTTTACCGTTGAGGAACACCGTGGTTTCCCAATCCACCGCGCCGAAATGCAGCAACACCTTTTGCCCGCTCCAACCTTTGGGGATTTCAAAACTCCGGCGATAGGTCACGCGGTCCACGTGCTTCATCACACCCGACAACGCCGACTCGATCGCAAACGGCACGAGGATTTTCGACTCCGTGCCATCTCCGAGTTTGATATCCCACAGACCGTTGAGGTTCAGCCAGTCCTTGCGCACCATCTGCGGCCGCGGATACTCGGGCAGGACATGGTCGGGTGTCACGTCCTTCGCCCAGCGCGTCTTGAGTGGACCTGCGGCAGGCTGCCAGTCCGCTGCCAGTGCGGCTGGCACGAACGATAGTGAGGAAAAAGCAGTAATGATGAGTGGTAGTCGTTTCATAATTGTTTGGTTTGTTTGTTGGTTAGATTGAATTAATTTGTTAGGCGTGTTGTTTCGATGGTCATATCTTGTTATTCACCGGCGACCGATGATGAAGCACGAACGAATGGGCCCCAGCGACAATTTGACCCGGGTTACCGGTTGGCCGTCTTCGACAGTGCGCGTGAATTCCGGCACGGTAAACGCCCCGCTGTGCGGATCCCACAACTCAGGGCTGAATCCCCCCCGCAGGCGAACTGTAGCCTGCGCCTGCCGGTCGTCAAGATTGGCGAAGAAATATACCTCGGTATCGTCCAACACCCGATGGATGTATCGCAGTTTCCCTGAACCCGTAATGTCCACGTCATAGACTTTGAGCGCCTGGTCCAGCGCCTGCCGCAGGCTGGACTCGTTGGGTGAATTCAGATAGATGGCGCGGCCGCCATGATCGTTCTGCTGCACCACCAGGGCATCGCTATGAGCCAGATTTGGACCGTCATCGTGATGGACTTCCAACTCGCGGATCGAGGGACGCCCGGAGGAAACACCTTTGATCGCGAGCCGAATCCGGGATGCTGTGACAGGCTTGAACTTGTCCACCTTGTCGGCACCGAGCGAGGTGCCGGATGCACAAGTCATCCAGGTGCCGCCATTCCAGTATTCAATTCCATAGGCAGTCACGCAGTTGGATTGCTCGTGGATACGGGTCGAATTGAAGGTGACAGCGGTGTCGAAGTTCACTTCCAGCCACCACTCCTTCGCGTCTTCTTCCGACGGTGACCAGTGAGTATCCAATGAACCGTCGATCGCCTTCATCGCCTCATGAGCGCCAGACGCGCGCCATTCCGAGTTAGCGGTGGCGAGGATCTGATGCTCCACCTTGGGGAACATCGCACGGATGGTTGCGACCACGTCCGCATCGTGGCCGAATTCAGCGGATTTTTCGGGCAATTGACCGGTGGCGATCACTTTGCCGCCACGATCGTAAAACTCCTTGACCTTTTTCAGGTTGCTCCAGCGGATGGTCTTGTGACCCGGAAGGATCACCACCTTGTAATCCTCGTGGTTGATTTTGTTATCTAATTTGAGGGTATCCGATGTGACCGCGCACCGATCATCGAGGGCGTCGGGGTGAAGGAAGGTGAAATCGCGGCACACCTTGGTGGAAAGCAGTTCGCCAAGATAGATGTAATCCGCCTCAGGAATGGCCACTCCCCCGGCATAGGGAATGAGCGGCCCGTCAAAATGATGCCCCGCCTGCAGGGTGGAGATCGGATAGAGCACCGCGATGTCGGCCACATGCCGACCCGGAGCCTGCAGCAGCACATTGAGCCTTCCGACATAGGTGTTATAGGCAGGAAGCCCGTCCGCGTAGAGCGGATTGCGATGAGAGAGTTCAGGTAGATAGTTGACTTTACCGGTGTCATACCAGACTCCGTGAGGGATGATGTTGTTGATCCCCTTGGCATATTGCTCCATCACCACGGCATAGAGTCTGTCCCAGCTCAAATTGCCCATGGCACCGTAGGTTTCGGTCATAGCCTGGGCTTTGTCCCAGTTGTAGGCCACCGAGGAAACGATTTTGTAATAACCTTCGGGGTCGTTTTCCCAGCCGATCTTGTCAATCCCCGGGACGTCCTGATACCTGTAGGATTTCATCAGATCCCCCGAAAGGCCAACCGGATTCTTGACGTTCTCCTGGTCCTGATGCCCAAGAAGGTGCACCCCGCCGTGCGCGGTGCACCACTCCTGAATCGTTTTCACATAACCGGCGGCATACAACTCGGAGCGGAAACCGAACAGATAATTCCTGGCAGCCTGGGTTTCCGGTCCGATGTCATACCACAGCGCCGGATAATACGGCGTCGGGCTGAACCCGTGGGCAGCCTGGAATTTCTCGTTGAAGCGGTCTGTCCAGGTCCTGCCTTGTGCCCGGTAGAGCGTGGGCTCGTCGTAAAACGCGCCGCCGATGGTGGCACCAAAGTCCTTGCCGAACATCTCATAATACGGCTGATAGACTAGACTGATATACTTGGCGATTTGTTCCGGTTCGAGGTAATCCACATTCGGGTCGCCGTCCAATACGCAGACAAAGGTCATGATTTTCCAGGAGCCTGCGGGAACATTCCAGGCAATGGCTCCACCACTGGCCTTGGCGGTGAGGTCCACGCGTTCCAAAGTGGCGGTGTTCATGGCCACCACGCTCATCAGGGTGCCTGCGGGAAGTGGCTTGGCATAGGCGGCAGGGCCTTTGACGGTATCCTCAAATTTGTCGAGACGGCGCAGGGTGGCATCGGGATACTTGTCTTTGAAGCGTGGGATGCCATCCCCCATGTTAGCGCCGCCACTGCCACTGGGAAAACCGTATTCGTCATAAATCGTGATGAACATTCCAAGGTTCTTGGCTTGTTTGACGGTCTCATTATAGAGTTCGAAATATTCCTTGCTGAGATATTTCGGGGTGAACTTGGGACCGAACGGCAACGGTGCCAAGCCGCCATATCCGGCGCGATCACGGCATGCTAACAACTGTTCCCCAATCCCGGCGGAGGTCACCGCTGTATCATTCCAGAACCACAGCGGTCTAGCCCTGAATTGGAGCGGTGGCTTGACGAAATCGCCTTTGACATCGGCCAGACACGGCATGGCGGTCAGAGCGGAACCTAACATATAGGTTAGGACGAGCAGTGGCTTGAACCTGACTGCGATGGCGGACATGAACACATGGCGAGGATCGAATAACGGGTGGATAGGAGGATTCATGATGAAGTTTGTATTGGTGTGGGGGTTGGGGTTGGTTCATTTCTCCGTGGCGGCCACTGGCACCACGACCAGCGGTCGCAACATCACCGGACCCAGCAAACCCGATGGCAACAGTTGCGAGTCCTTGCGCCAGTGTTGCCAAGTGGTGAAAGTCACCCGCTGCGGCTCCGGCCGCGGCGTGCCCTTGAGCAGCCAGTCCGGCCAGCGTTTGAGTGGCAAGCCGGCCCACTCGATGTCTGCTGGCAATTGTTCGTCGCCGATCAGGCGGTTGGGCCACAGATTGGTGACCTCGATTTCCAATTCATTGCCGCCCGCCCGCGCAACGGATGTTAGATCCACCCGATAGGGAGCCTTCCACAGGATGCCCAGATTGCGGCCGTTGAGCCGCACTTCGGCCATCACTTGGACCCGCCCGAGGTCGAGGTGCAATTCCTTGCCCGGTCCCAGCAGTTCCGCGGGGATATCCAGATTGCGCCGATAAGTGGCAGTGCCGGAGAAATACCTGATTCCGGCATCCGCGTGCTCGGGCCATGAGAGCAACGGGTTAAAGACGCACATGGCCGGCGCGCCGCGACCGGTTTGGAACGATACATTCCACGGGCCAGTGACTGCCAGCGGTTCCGGCAATTTGATAGATCGGACAATTTCCTCGCCGCCCGCGTTGGGTGCCATCACATAGCGACCCGCATCCCAGGCGCGCAACACGGTGCCTGCGGAATTGACTGTCATGGTTGGCGCAGGTGGCAAGTAGCTCACGGGATTCTCTGGCAGACGCAGTTCGTTGCCATCGTCGAGCACCAGGTTTCCCAACACTCCATCCACGGCATACTGCAACCATAGTTTCTTGGATTTCCCGGGCGCGGGATCCACACCCGCCAGATCCTTGTCAACCCGCACCGCGATTCGGCCATCATGGACCTTCTCAGCGACGCGGGCGGTGATATCCGCCAGCGCGAGCGGCAATACCTCAACCTTATCGGGAATGACACCGCCATAAATGCCGCGCACGATGCGCAATTCACCCGGACCATCCGCCGCTTGCGGCAGTTGCAGGATCTGGTGCTCCGTCACATTCACCGTATGGGCCTGATCCCCTACGGTATAATCCACCCGCAGGTTTTTCGCCATGTTAGGAGCCGGGTCTCCGGCGAAATTGCGGTAGTCGATGGTTTCCAGACGGCCATCCCGAATCAACCGCCGCAACGGTTCGGTGACATCCGCCAATCCGGGTCCGCATTGCAGCGAGCCATAAGTAGCGGATCGGATCTCCACCACGGGAGTGTGAAACGGCGCGCGGGCTGGCGGCGCGGTGAAGGATTTCACCCGGGATGCGGTTGCGCTCACCGGCCTGCGGAAGACCACGAAAACAGAACCGGATTGATCGAGGTCGAGGGTCACGCGAGTGCGACCGTTTTCACTGGACCAACACGCGGCATCCGCGATCGCTCCCGTCTCCGCATCCCATAACTCCGGCTGGTGCCCGGCAACGCGGAAAGTGCACTCAACGCGGCGGGCCCGGGACTCCTGGTTAGAGACAAGGTAAACGTCGGCGCTTCCAATGCGGCGATGAATAAACGGCAAGGGAGTGCCACCGCCGGCGGCCACACAGTCCGGTGCCAGCGCCAGTTGTTTGAGCGCCTCCTCGACCGAGCGCCCGGCAATCACTCGTCCCGCGCCGTAAACGTGCTCGCCAGCGCCTTCGCCCCAGACCTCGTCGGCTATCTTTGCAACTTCCGCATCACATGCCGGGAATCCTGATAGACCCGGTGATTTCCGCGGCTTGGAAGCTATTACCGCGGCCCCCTTCCCCACCAGGTCGCGCACGATGCGCGCCATGGCCGGAGTCATCCACGGAGTTTCTGGCAGCACCAAGAGGCGATAGCTGGTGCCCGCCGGGGTCACGATGCGGCCATCTCTAACAGTCAGAGCCGGCAGCAGGTCGGTGCCGCAGGCGTCGTAATCGTAGCCCTTGGCCTTGAGGTCGGGGCGGTGGACGCCGCCGCCGGGTGACGCTTCGCCGCCGAAGAACAACACATCCGCCACGGGTTGCCCCTGTTGCAACAAGGATTGACCGCGGGCCATATAGGTCAGCCAGGCACGGGATTGTTCCCACCAGGTGTTAGTCCGGCCAAAGTGGGTCCCCCAGCGACCCATGGTCATGCCGGGAACCTGGTCCAGCCACGGTTGGTGCGCATAACAATGCAGGATGAAACGGTTCACGCCACCGCACCATTGCAGATCGCCCAGCGCCTTGAGCGATCCCGGATGGTTCAACCACTTGCCGTTCATTTGATCCGCGGTGAAGGACTCCGCGCCGATGATCCGCATACCATGAGAATGCGCGACTGAGGATGCCAACTTGATCGAATCCGCCTCACCCCTGGCAGAATCCGCCCAGAACTCGCCCATCAGAATATCAGCCTTGGCCCCGACCTGCAGGCATTCGAACGGACCGTTATAGGGTTCGATGGATGCCAACATGCCGTTTTTATGGCATAACTCGCTGAAGTAACCATAGTAGTTCTCGTAAAACAAATCGCCGATGGTGCGACGGAAGTCCCACAAAAAACGCTCGGTGATCTCGCCGCCGTCCACATAACGTCCGCCAAGCACCGGCAGGAATGGAACAGGATCATAACCGCGGCGTTTGATGAACTCGTCGCGGAAACGCGGTGTCCAGTTGTTGCTGCCGACCTCATAACTGTCAATGACGACATTTCTGACCGCCGGGCCCGCCAACGGCCCGAGCTTGCTGAGAACGGGGGCCACTCCACCGGCCCAGAAAGCGTCGAATGCCTCGCGACTGAGCTTATCCACCTCCAAGCCGCGACCCGCTTCAGGAGCCGGTCTGTTGATGGCACCGGTGGGCGTGTGACCAATGCGCAGCAACGTCCAGTCGCCAGCCGGCACCTCCCAGACCAGACGGCCGTCGGTTCCCGTCTTTCCTGATAGATCGATGATATTTGCGCGTTGCACCACAGCCTCCGCGGGGACCTCCGCACTGGCCGGTTGCTGGCCATAGGCGCTGGCACCGCTGAGGGACTTGCGTGCCAGTTGGGTGATCGCCACTTGCTTGACGGGTGTTGGATACGCCAGCAGCGCGATATCACGGTAATGGTCATGGGCGGATGCAGGCATGGCCAGCACGGCGTCGAAGCGGATCGGTCCCTTGACCTGCGTTTCGCATGTCACCACGGTTTGCATGGCGTGTTCGGGTTTCACCCACGGTCCGCCACTCGACGACCAACCGGCACAGTTATGGAAACCCAGCTCCATTTGCAATCGCTTCGCCTCGGCCGCCGCATGGTGGAATAAGTCCAGCCATTGCGGCGACATGAACGGTGCCTGACCTGCGGGAATCTCCTCGTCCACGTTGAAGATCTGTGCGCCGTTGATGCCGACGCGTTTCATCGCCTCCAGATCGGCGGTGATGCCGTCCTTGGTGATGTTGCCGTTCATCCAGTGCCACCACGTGTGAGGCTTGGCGGAGTCCGGTGGCCGGATGAACGATTTAACCAGATCATCTTCCTGTGCCTGCGCCAGCAGACAAAGCGAGCACAATGCTAGCAGATTGAGCGTGACAAATGAATGAATTGTTAGCCGGGTCATCATGGGTGTTATCGATTCATTCATGGCTGCCTCCTCAACCAGGTGGTCACAACACCGCCGCTTTGGCTGGCGTCACAATAAGGCACCAGCACGATTTTTGTTGGGACGCCATCCGCCATGGCATCCAATTGATAGGCTTTTCCTCCGATCCAGTCCTGCGGCAGTGCGCCTTCCACCTCCTTGAGCTGTACGGACGACGTCACTATTGAAACCTTTGCCGCATTGACAGCGTTGAGCGCCTGATCAAACGCAAGAACCTGCGGCCCACGTT
>CAIVKO010000060.1 GCA_903906515.1 Akkermansiaceae bacterium | reverse complement strand
TGGCGCGACTTCGAAGTCAAAACCCTCACGCCCGTGCGCTGGCGCGCCGCCGGGGAAATGGACCTTCGACTCGTGGTGATTCGCCCGGTCGGCTATCGCCTGCGCAAAGGTGCAAGAAAACTCTACACCCAGCCCGCCTATCTGATCTGCACCGATCCGGACCTGCCGCTTGAAGACCTGCTTCAAGAATACATCTGGCGCTGGGACATCGAAATCAACCACCGCGACGAGAAAACCATCCTCGGCGTGGGCCAGGCACAAGTGCGCAACGAAAACTCCGTGGAAAACATCCCTGCCACTGCCGTGGCCGCCTACGCAATGCTCCATGTCGCCGCGATCAAAGCCTACGGCCCCGGAGGCAAACCCGCCGTCATCCCAGAAGCCAAGTGGCGGAAACCCGGCAAGAAAAAACGGCCCTCCACCCAGGATCTGATCAACGAAATGCGCCGGGAGTTATGGTCTAACGCCATCCGCCCCGGGATTTTAACCGACTTCATGAACCGCGCTCGCGGCCACATGAAGCCACTTAAACTCGAACCGAATCTGTGCAGCACGCTGTTTGCCGCTACTGCGTGACTCGAAAAAAACCAAACTCCAGGCGACGGTCATAGACCGCCGCTACAGGTGCGATGGAAAATAGCGACGGTCATAGACCGCCGCTACAGGTGATGAGTCCTGTTATTTATTCTTCTTTCCGTGTTTTTTGCCGCCTTTTCCAGCCTTGTCTTTCTTGGCCTTGAGTTCTTCGAGGGAAATTTTTCCGTCGGAATTCTTGTCGAGCTTGGCAAATCGTTTTTCCGCTTTGGTGGGATTTTTTTTATTGGCCAGGAATTCGTCCTTGGTGAGCATGCCGTCGCCATCCTTGTCCCTTTTCTTGAAGATCTCTTCGGGTGTCGATGTGCCTTTTTGCTTGTGCTTGCCTTGTTTGGCATCCGCTTGGAGCGGAAGAAGCAGGGAGAGACCGATGGCGAACAGGATACTGTATTTCATTTTCATGGTGTGGTGGCGTGTTGGTTGTTTTCCCGTTGCGGGATCACGTATGAATAGCGCGTCCTATGGGCGTGGTGAGGGAAGAAATTCAAAAAATGACAAATTGGGCGGGTCAAAGTTGATTCGGGCGGAGTTCGTTGCGTTTCATCAGACGCATGATCTGGGCAGGCAGCAGGTCGCCTTCAAAGACGTGGACTTCGTCGAGATCGCCTTCGAAAAACATGGCTGCGGAGTCCGAAGAATCGTCGAGATGGCGGCCCAGGGTGAGTGGGCGGGCATTGGCTGAGGTTGTGTCGGTCATGATCCGGCGTTGGCGGCGTCCGGTGGGAGATTCAAGACGGCCATCGACGTAGATGCGCACGTGGGTGGCGACGTTGGCTTTGGGGCCACCAAGATAGACGACGGCAAGGTGGTGCCAACGGCCATCGCGAAGGTCGGTGGAGCCGATCACAAAGCCATCGCCGAATTCGACGAGTGGAGCTCCGACGGCCCCCTGGCTTTGGTCTGTGTTCCAGGCGACCTGCCACTTGCCACGCGAGTGATCGACGCCCCATGAGATGATTCCGTTAGGTTTCGTAGTGGATGCATCCGGTTGGATCCGCACCCAACAGGCCACCGTTCGCGCTTGCGAGCCACCGACGCCCGGGTAATCCGAGGTGGCACAGGTGGCCTGTCCATCGAAATGCAGGGCGCGATCAAATGGCCCATCAACGGTCTCCGGTTTGGCGGGGGATTGGACTTGCTGGAATTTCAACGTGTGACCGCGTGAGGAATCGGTGGTGGTGGCACCTTCCCATGCATCGAAGGACCAGTGCACCGATGGCGGGGTTTTTCGCCAGTGTTTTTTCTGCCGCTCCCTCGGAGTGTCCGCGCGAAAGTTGATTGGAAACATATTTCCGTTAGAGAGTCTCACCGCTTCTTTCTGACGGAGGATTTTCTGAATGTTTTTGGCCTTGCGTCCGGTGGTGGAAACCTCGACTTCGCCTTCGATCACATGGAGGTCCGTTTCATGATTCTCGCCGACCTCAACCGCAAGGGTGCCATGATCACGGATGTATGAGGATGGAGTCAAGATGACAAATCCGCGTGCGGGTTCGGGAACCATGGCAGAGGCACGACCGGTGGTGAGGCGTGCCTGGTTTTCCGATGCCACCTGCATGCGGGCGGGGCCTTCCAACGTGATCTCGGCACCGGTGTCGAATGTGATTTCGACGATGCCGCTATCCAGTTGCAGTTCCTGCGAGGCGAGGCGCATTCCTTGCACAAGGGGCGCGGTTCCAACTCGGCCGTGGGCATCGTCGATCGAGGTGATGACTGCGTGGGTGATTTCATCGTCAGCAATGATAGGGTTGCCAACGATAGGCTGTGGCGAGACCTGGCCGGGATGCCACCACCAGGCCAGTGATGATGCTAACATGATCGTGGCGGCGATGGCGATGGGCATGATCCAACGGGGATGGCGGTCCACCTTGGTTGAGATTTCCCCGATGGGTGCGAATTCGTTGGCTAACATGGCTTCGAAGGCCATGGCGCGGATGTAGGCGCGGCGTGCTTCGGGATCGGTTCTTAGGGTGTCATTGAAAACAGTCTGGTCAATCGGAGAGGCGTCGCCACTGACAACGGCATTGAGGATGTCGTCGAAAGGGTCGCGGCAGGAGCCTGTTGGAGAGGTGGATTTCATGGTGGAATCAGGGACGGGCGAGCCCGGTGAGTTGGTGTTCGATGCAGGCACGAAGGCTGCGCCGGATGCGTAGCATGACTTGTTTGAGAGCTTCACGGGTGCGGCCGAGGCGGCCGGAAATTTCAGCCAGGCTTTCCCCCCGTTGGTAATGGGCAAGCAGGATCGAGGCATCACCCGCCGGCAGTTTTTGCAGGCATGATTTGAGGGCGAGATGGCGATCCTCGAAATCGGCGAGTTGTTCTTCGGCTTCGAGCGCGACGAGTTCCAGCACTTCCGGATCCAGCGCGACCAAACCGGCGCGTTTCACACGTTTCAGGTGGGCCATGGTTTGCCAGTAGGCGACACTGAAGGCCCAGGCCTTGAAATTAGTGCCGGGCTCGAATTCGTCGCGCTTCCGGCACAAAACGAGGTTGGTTTCCTGCAAAACATCCTGCGCAGCGACCCTGTCTGGCAGCAGAGTCAGGACATAGGCATAGATCGCCGCCTGATGACTGGTGATCAACAGCACGAATTCCGATTCGCTGAGACGTTTGCGAGACATGGATTAGACGTTTCACATAGCACGGGAACGGTCGTGGTGAGGAGCTAATTTGAAAATCTGCTAATTTAACCTGAAATCCGAAGCTGCATCCCTAAGTTGGAGCAAGTAAACCACAGAGGCACAGAGAAGCACAGAGGGCACTGAGGATCGCAATGATGTAAATGTGGGCATCGATGGGTGCGTGACTGGAATCCCTCTGTGGTCTCAGTTTCCTCTGTGCCTCAGCGGTTTTCAAAAGCTCACCTGCCGGTGTGATTCGATTTTCAACTTTTCAGCATTTAAATCGTTTTTGAAGCAGGGGATGGATGAAATTTGCGAGAACGATGGCCAGAGTGCCGAGGTAGAAGGCGGGCCTGAGGTTATCGTTTTCTCCAAAGATCACCGCTGCCGCGATGATGCCGTAAACCGGTTCAAAATTGGCGGCGAGATTGAAATCGTAGGCGGTGATGGATCGCAAAAGGCGGTTGGTCAGGGCTTGTGCGAAGACCGTGCAGACCCATGCGAGGAGCAGGATCCAGAGCCAGTCCCATGCCGAGCCAACCGCGAGCGAGGAAAGCCCCGCAGGATCGAAAAACGGGACTGTTAGAAAGCAGACGGCGGTGGACGCTAGCATTTCCCAACCGACCATCACCATCGGGTCGCCGCCATCGACGACGATGGTGCGGTTGAGGACCATGAAGACGGCGGCCATCAACGCGCTGAGCAGGGCGAGGAAGAGGCCGGGGACATGGCTCGATTCGACACCTGCGATCAGGCAGATTCCGGCGAGGACGAGAAGCCCGAGCGCCACCTCGAATGGGCGGATCCGGCGGCGGGTGAGAAGTGGCTCGGTGAAGGCGGTGAAAAGCGAAAGCGTCGCCAGGCCGGCGAGTGCGATGGAGACGTTGGCCAGTTTGACCGCCCCGAACAGGCATAGCCAATGCACGCCGATCACCGCACCGATACCGAGCAATTTCGCGACAGCTTTGCGTCCAAGCCAGATTTTACGATCGCGCTTGATGGCGACCCATAGAAACGCACCAGCGGCGGCGAGCAAACATCGCCACGTGATAAGCACAGGCGCGCTGACCGATGACAGGCGTCCGAGGATGGTGGTCGCCGCGAAGATGACGACGAGCAGATGGAGTTGGAAAAACGGAGTGATGCGGAAGGTTG
>CAIVKO010000059.1 GCA_903906515.1 Akkermansiaceae bacterium | reverse complement strand
GGCAGGGACCGTCTCTCCGAGCGGTCCGCGCGCATGAGGTGTGAATGAAAAGAGAATGCAGAGTTCTACAGATCATTCATTCGCACAATCATTCGCCCCCATGGGCTGGACCGCCCGGAAGTCGGGTCCCTGCCTATGTGCGGATGCATTCGCGTTCCATACTCACGGACCGCCCGGAGGTCGGATCCCTGCCTATGTGCGGATGCATTCGCGTTCCATACTCACGGACCGCCCGGAGGTCGAGTTCCTGCCTAAGAGGACCGCCCGGAGGTCGAGTCCCTGCCTTGGCTTGCCAGCCATCATTCTTCCCATTGCCTCGTCATAGAATCGGAGCGCCGCAGAGACAGTTCGAGGTAAATTGCACTTCTTTATTCCCTACAGCCGCAGGTCGCGCGAAATTTCCTTCATGAAAACTGTGAAATGCTGCTCATTTTCCCTCATTCGGCCATGCATGACTTGACACCTTGGTTCGTCTGATGCGGGATTCCCGCCCTATGGCAAAGCTCTCCATTCGCGATATCAATCTTTCCGGCAAGCGCGTCCTGATCCGCGTCGATTTCAACGTTCCCCAAGACAAGGTCACCGGTGCCATCACTAACAACCAGCGCATCGTTGCCGCGCTGCCGACTATCCAATTTGCTTTGGAAAAAGGTGCTTCGGTGATCCTCATGTCCCACCTCGGACGTCCGGATGGCCAGAAGATCGAAAAATTCTCGCTCAAGCCCGTGGCCGACGAACTCTCGAAGCTTCTTGGTAAGCCGGTGACTTTTCTTACCGATTGTGTTGGCCCGGAAGTCGAGGCCGCCTGTGCCACACTCCAACCAGGAACCGTCGTTCTTCTGGAAAACCTTCGTTTCCACATCGAGGAAGAGGGCAAGGCCAAACGTGAGGACGGCACCTCGGTCAAGGCGGATCCCGCCAATATCGAAGCCTTCCGTGCGTCTCTCACCAAGCTCGGCGATGTTTATGTGAACGATGCTTTTGGCACCGCCCACCGCGCCCACAGCTCGATGGTCGGAGTCGCGCTTCCGCAAAAAGCCGCGGGTTTCCTGATGGAGGCGGAACTCAATGCTTTCGCCGCCGTGCTCGATCATCCGAAGCGCCCGCTGCTTGCCATTCTCGGCGGTGCCAAGATCGCCGACAAAATCCCGCTCATCACCAATCTGCTAGATAAGGCCAACGACATCATCATCGGCGGTGGTATGGCCTTCACGTTCCGTAAAATCCTCGATGGCATGGAAATCGGGGCCAGTCTGTTCGATGAGGAAGGATCTAAAATCGTTGCCGAACTCGCCGAGAAGGCAAAAGCCAAGGGTGTGAATATCCACCTGCCTGTCGATTTCGTTTGCGGTGACAAATTCGCCCCGGATGCCACGATTTCCGCCGCGACCGACAACATTCCGGATGGCATCATGGGCCTTGATGCCGGTCCCAAGACACGTGAACTCTTCGCCAACGTCATCGCCGCCTCCAAGACCATCATCTGGAACGGCCCTCCAGGGGTTTTTGAATTCGACGCCTTTGCCGAAGGTACCAAGACCATGGCCGCAGCGATCGCCGCCGCCACCGAAGCCGGAGCCATCACCGTGGTCGGCGGAGGAGATACCGCCACAGCCGCCAAGAAATTCGGCGTGGCATCCAAGGTCACGCATTGCTCGACAGGCGGTGGTGCCAGCCTTGAATTCCTCGAAGGCAAGGTGCTTCCCGGCGTGGCCGCGCTTAATGACGCATGACAGTCTGACACTCTAACATTAACACACCAACCACACACATCCCTATGAACCGCAAGCCGATTTTCGCCGCCAACTGGAAAATGAACAAAGGTCCTTCCCAAACGGAAGACTTCGTCAAAAGTTTCCTCTCGAAACTTCAAGGTCAGGATTTCCCCTGTGAAATCGTCATCGCCCCGCCGTTTGTTTCCCTCGCGAAACTTGCGGACCTCCTCCATTCCGCGACCGCGGGTCAGAATGCCCATGCCATCCAGATCGCCGCGCAAAACTGCTCGGAACACGATTCCGGAGCTTACACAGGCGAGGTCAGCGTGCTCATGCTGCGCGAGTTTTTCACCCACTACGTGATCCTCGGCCACAGTGAGCGCCGCTCGATTTATGGTGAGACGGATGCCGTCATCAATGCCAAGATGAAAAAGGCACTCGAAACCAACCTCAAACCGATCTTCTGCATCGGTGAAACTCTCGCCGAACGCGAAGGCGGCAAGCTCGAAAGCGTGCTCCGCACCCAGGTCACCGAAGGTCTCAAGGACCTCACGGAAAAAGACTTGGCTGAAACCGTGATCGCCTACGAACCCGTCTGGGCCATCGGCACCGGCGTCACCGCCACTTCACAACAAGCGCAGGACGCCCATGCCTTCGTCCGTTCGCTCGTCGCCGAACTCTACGGCGCGGATACCGCATCCCGCATCCGCATCCAATACGGCGGATCCGTGAAGCCCAACAACGCCGCGGAACTCATGGCCTGCCCGGATATCGACGGTGCCCTCATCGGCGGCGCCGCCCTGGAACCCCAGAGTTTCCTCGAAATCATCCGCAACGGCACCGGCGAGTAATCATCTCGTGAAAAAGGTGGCGCGGTCTCGATGCGACCGCACGTCATATCGTAAAAAGATAGCGCGGTCTCGATGAGACCGCACACCAATGCGAGGAGAAAGCAGCGCACGAAAACCCACACCCTTAACCATTTGCAGTCCTGCCTGATTTAGGGGTTTTCAATTTCCGTTCACGGTTTATGCTCGCCCGCATGTTCGGCCCACTCCGTATTTTACTGCTTTCCAGCCTCCTGCTCACCATCCCGAGCCAGGCGGACCACGTGATCGTGACTGGCGGCCCCGCGCTGCGGAAGTGGGAGAATTACCGTGTGACCCAAGATCAGCACGACCGGTATTGGGCTAATTTCGTCCGTGCCTCGACCTTGCGCATGGATGAAATCCGCAAGGCATACGGAGCAAACGCTCCCATCGTCTGGATGGTTTATCAACCGAGTTACCAAACCCGCGCCCGCGAGGACGGGAAAGCCTACACCACCTGGGTTTCCGAGATCGCCGCCAAACGCCATCTTACCCTGGTCTGGTTCAGCAGCGGCGGAGGATTCATCCAATCGCTCAACTCGCGCCCCAACGGGTCCATCGAAACCTTCGATTTCTTCGGCCATTCGAACCGCTTTGCCTTCATGTTCGACTACAGCAATGAAATCATGGCGGTCTCTACCGCATGGTTGCACGAGCGTGATTTGCCCCGGATCCGGGCGTCCCTCTTCGCCCGCAACGCCTACTGCAAGAGTTGGGGTTGCCACACCGGCGAAAGCATGCACAAAGCATGGAAACGCTCGACAGGCGTGGCGCTGGAAGGTGCGAATGGCCCCACTGACTACAGCGTCATCAGCTTCGGCCGACTGCCCGAAGTTCACGGCAGTTGGGTTCGGTGAAGGGGAGTTGCCCGATTTTTCCGCTTTTTTCTGCTCAAATCCGACTATGTTCTTTCCACTGGGCGCGGATCGCAGGATTCTCCGCCCGCTCACACTCCCATCATGACTTTCGCCGAACTCCACGAACTCCACTCCCTGCCGTTTTTCGAACTCCTCAAGCGTGCCCACGCGGTGCATGAGAAATTCTGGCCGGATGGCAAAATCCAGCTTTGCACGCTGCTTTCGATCAAAACCGGCGGATGCTCCGAGGATTGCGCGTATTGCGCACAATCCGCCCGTTACAAGACGGAATTGGAAAATCACGTCCTGCTCGAGCGTGAGGAAGTCATGGAACACGCCCGTGCCGCCAAAGAGTCAGGCTCCACCCGCTTCTGCATGGGTGCCGCATGGAAGGGTGTCCGTGGTGGAACCGAAAAGTTCAACCAGGTGCTCGATATCGTCCGCGACGTCGCCGCTTTGAATATGGAAGTCTGCGTGACCTTGGGCGAACTCGGACCGGCCGAAGCCGAACAACTCCGCGATGCCGGCGTCACCGCCTACAATCACAATCTGGATACATCGCCGGAACATTATCCCAACATCGTCACCACCCACACTTACGAAGATCGCCTGCGCACCATCCGCAATGTCCAAGACGCCGGAATTTCCGTCTGCTGCGGCGGTATCCTCGGCCTTAGCGAAACCATCGCCGACCGCCTTCGCCTGCTGGAAGTCATCTCGAACTTCAATCCACAACCGGAAAGCGTGCCGATCAACTCGCTCATGCCCATGCCCGGCACTCCGCTTGCCGAAAACCCGCAGGTCGATCCCTTCGATCTCGTGCGCATGATCGCCTGCGCCCGCATCGCCGTCCCCGGTGCCAAAGTCCGCCTTTCCGCTGGCCGCACCCGCCTCTCGGACGAAATTCAGGCGCTTTGTTTCTACGCCGGTGCCAATTCGATTTTCTACGGTGAAAAACTCCTCACCACCGAAAATCCGGAAGCGGAAAAAGACCGCGCCCTGCTTGCTAAGCTCGGCCTTCAAACCATGGAGCCGAATGTCTCGCTGGTCGCACCGGAGATCGATCCTTTGTCTCCGGCCTATCCCACGCAGGATGGACACCACCATCATCCCCACAAGGAAGCCTCATCCTGCACCAGCGCGGGTTGTTGCTGATTACCTCTCTCGCCGTGAGTGAACTCCGACTCCTTGACCCGGCGAAAATCCCTTGGTTGGCGAGCGCGTCACGCCGCAGTCGCTACTTGATCGGAGTCTCAGGCGGCGCGGATTCTGTGGCACTGCTGCATCTGCTGTTAGAGTGCGGTTTCCAGAACCTGATCGTCTGCCATCTCGATCACTGCTTGCGCGGCGGGGAGTCCACCGGCGATGCCCGCTTCGTCGCGCGTCTGGCGGAAAAACTCGGCCTGCAATCCGAAATCGGGAGCAGCGATGTGAAGGTGCGTATAAAAGATCATTCGGAGTCGTTAGAAACCGCCGCGCGCAATGCCCGTCACGAATTTTTCACCGAGTGTGCCCGCAAACACCGGTGCCGACGGGTCATTCTCGCCCATCATGCCGACGATCAGGCGGAAACCGTGCTCTGGAACCTGTTGCGCGGATCGCACGGCCTCAGAGGCATGAGGGAAGAGCGGGGGATGACCGTCGCCGGAATCGAACTTCGTATCATCCGCCCGCTTCTGGACGTGCGCCACGCCGCGTTGGTCGATTGGTTGAAAGCCCATCGCCATCGCTGGCGCGAGGACGCAAGCAATCTCGAAGCGGTGGCAATCCGCAACCGCCTGCGCAACGAGGTGTTTCCACTGCTCGATGAAATTTCAGGCAAAGACGCTGTGGCCGCCTTTGCCCGCGGCGCCCACGACGCCGTGGAACGCGGCAACTTCGAAAACGATTTGATCCGGCAGGCGAACGTGCTCGACCCCCAAGGCCGCCTGCATCTCCCGGTTTTGCGCAGCCTGGCCCCGTATTTGCAACGGGCCGCTCTGCATGCGTATCTGGCGGATCATGGCACCCCTTCCATCGACCGCGCGCTGATTGACCGTGCCATGGAGTTGATGGATCCGGCGGCTGCCGCATGCATCAACCTCCCCGGAGGGAATCGCCTCAGAAGGCGTGAGGCCCGGCTCTGGATCGACTTGGAAAATTCGTGACAGGTCCGGCATCGCGGGTATTCTTCGCGCCGTTCAAACCATATCCCATTTTGCCATGAGTGATCACACCCCAGAAAAACACGTCTTTCAAGCCGAGATCCAACAATTGTTAGATCTCGTGGTGCATTCCCTCTACACCGACAAGGAAATCTTCATCCGCGAGCTGATCTCGAATGCCTCGGACGCGATGGAGAAACTCCGCCACATCGAGGGCACGGAGAAGAACATCCACCAGCCGACTTTGCCCTTGGAAATCCATATCACCACCGATGAGGAGGCTAAAACCCTGACCATCGCCGATCACGGCATCGGCATGACTCACGACGAACTGGTAAAAAACCTGGGCACGATCGCCCACTCCGGCACCAAGGCATTTCTCAAGGCCGCCAAGGAAGGCAATGCTAACCCCGGCAATATGATCGGCCAGTTCGGCGTCGGGTTTTACTCGGCTTTCATGGTGTCGGACATGGTGAGCGTGCACTCGCGCTCGTGGCATTCCGATGGCGCGGGCCTCGTCTGGACCAGCGATGGAAAATCCGGCTACGAAATCGAAGACTCCACGGACCAGGACCGCGGCGCGAAAATCGTGATGCACCTCAAGGAGGATTGCGCGGAATACGCCGGAGAAAGCCGCATAAAGCACCTCATCGAGACCTACAGCAACTTCGTGGGTTTTCCCATCCTGCTCAATGGCAAGCGCATCAACGAGGTCGAGGCGCTCTGGCTCAAGAACAAGTCCGATATCACCGACGATCAATACAAGGCATTCTATCAGTTTGCCTGCAAGGCCTTCGACGAACCATCCTACCGCCTCCATTTCAGTGCGGACGCGCCGCTCGCCATCAATGCACTGGTTTTCTCGCCCTCGGAAAACCCAGAGCGTATGGGATTCGGTAAGACCGATTGCGGCGTGGCGCTCTACAGTCGCAAGGTGCTCATCGATCCCTCGCCCAAGGACCTGCTACCGGAATGGATGCGCTTCATGAAAGGTGTAGTGGACAGCGCCGACCTGCCGCTCAACATCTCCCGAGAAACCATGCAGGACAGCGCCCTCATCCGCAAGCTGGGCACCGTGATCAGCAAGCGCGTGATCAAAATGTTCGAAAAAGAAGCGGAAAACGATCCTGACAAATACCGCGGTTTCTATCGGAAATTCGACCGTTACTTCAAGGAGGGTGTCGCCACCGATTACGCGAACCGCGAGCAACTGGCGAAACTCCTGCGCTTCGAATCCTCCATGACCGAACCCGGCGCAGTCTGCGGCTTTACCGACTACGTTTCCCGCGTCCGCGATGGCCAGGATTCGATCTACTACCTCGTCGGCCCGAGCCGCGAGCAAATCGAAAGCAGCCCATACATCGAGGCCTTCAAATCCCGCGGCCTGGAAGTCGTCTATTTCACCGATGCCGTGGACGAATACGTCGTGGATTCGCTCGGGTCGTTCGATGGTAAAAAACTCGTCTCCGTCCGCCACGGCGGAGTGGAACTCGACGAGCAAGCCGTGGATGGTGATTCTCTATCAGCCGATGAAACTACGTCGCTTTGTGATTTCCTCAAGGAAGAGTTAGGCGATCGCGTGGTCTCGGTTGCCAGCGGCAAACGCCTGGTGGAAAACCCCGTGATCGCGCTGGTGCCTGCCGATGGTATGAGCCCGCAAATGCGGCAGATGATGAAGGCCATGGACGAGAATTTCAAAGACGAGGTGAAGGTGGAGTTGGAAATCAACCCGCGCCACCCGTTGATCCGCAAGCTCGCCGAAGCCAAGGATTCCAATCCCGATCTCGCCAAACTGGTTTCCCACCAACTCTTAGACAACGCCCTGATCGCAGCCGGATTGTTAGAGGATGCCCGCGATACCATCAGCCGCATGAACACCCTCATGCAAAAGGCAATGGGCGACTGAGAACCTGCCTTCGGTAATATTCAGACAGTCTCTGAGTGTGATGGTAGATCACGCCACTTCCCAGTCGATGGCGGACAGTGGTAATCACGAAATGGATGCTCTGATGTCTCTTGCCATCGTTGGCTTTGCGGGTTATTTCTCGCACCATACTTCTCATCCATTCATATGAAACCTATGATCATCCATACGCTGGGCGCGGCCCGGTATCCGTCACCGCTGGCGTCAGGCGAGGTCTCCGATATTCTCGTGCCCGCCGTCGTCCAATGGCCGGGTGGTATGCCACCAGGGGATCTGCTGCTCTTTGAAAAAGCCGGGCCGCGGGCGAAGTTGTTTTTCGACCCGGCCGTAACCCGAGCCGCCATCGTGACCTGCGGCGGGCTTTGCCCAGGGCTCAACAATGTCATCCGTTCCGTGATGCGTGAACTCACCTATGGATACGGAGTGAAGTTCGTGCTCGGCATCCGTGGCGGATACTGCGGGCTGGATCCGTCACGTGGCAAACCACCCGTGGAACTCACCGAGAGTCTTGTCGATGGCATCCACAAGCAGGGCGGGACCATGTTGGGCACGTCGCGGGGCCCGGTGGATGTCACCATCGCCGTGGATTTCCTCATCAGCCAAAAGGTGAATATTCTTTTCACTGTAGGCGGCGATGGTACTCAACGCGGCGGCAACGCTCTCTATCAGGAGGCTGCAAAACGAGGGCACGCACTCGCCGTGGTGGGCATTCCAAAAACAATTGATAACGACGTGCGTTTCGTTACCCGCACGTTCGGTTTCGGCACTGCGGTGGATGAGGCGGTGCGGGTGATCGGCAGTGCCCACACCGAGGCGCGCAGCGTGGACAACGGTGTTTCTTTAGTGAAGTTGATGGGACGTCATGCCGGATTCATCGCTGCGGCCGCCACCGTTGCCAGCCAGGATGTGAACTTCTGTCTCATACCCGAACTGCCGTTCTCACTCGACGGATTCCTTGAGTCCTTGGAGCAGCGTCTCGCAAACAAGGGCCACGCCGTTATCGTGGTGGCTGAGGGTGCTGGACAGGACCTGCTAGGAAAAAGTGGTGAGAGGGACGCCTCCGGCAACGTCAAACTGGAGGATATCGGCCAGTTCCTCCGGGATGCGATCAGCACGCACTTTAAATCCCGGAATTCGGAGATGATCATGCGCTACTTCGATCCCAGCTATCAGATCCGCGGTTGTCCGGCCAATACCGAGGATGCGCTGCTATGCGACCGGATGGGCCGCCATGCCGTGCATGCCGCCATGTCGGGACGGACGGGCTTGGTGGTCAGCTTCCTCAACGGCCAGTTCACCCACGTGCCGATCGATGTCATCGCGGCCGGCGGCAAGCGGGTCGATCTCGACGGAGAACTGTGGCGCGCAGTGCTATCGTCAACCGGTCAGCCTGCCAGGTTTTGTTAGCGATTTACGACGCGTATTAAAAATGGATCGCATGTCCCTCGGCGGCGAGAGTGGCCTCGTGGATCACCTCGGACATCGTCGGATGGGCGTGGATGGTCGAGTGAATTTCCTCGGCGGTGAGTTCCTGGTCAAGCGCGAGGCCCATTTCGGCGATGAGTTCGGTGGCGTTGTCGCCGATGATGTGCGCACCTAACAATTCGCCGTGTTTCTTTCCGTAGAGAAGTTTGGCGAATCCTTCCGACTCGCCGGCGGCAATGGCCTTGCCGATGGCGACGAACGGGATTTTTCCGACATTGTATTCGATGCCGGCTTCCTTGAGTGCGCGCTCCGTTTTGCCGACGGATGCGACCTGCGGGTGGCAGTAGGTGCAGCCAGGGAAATTGGTGACCTTGCGCGGTTTGTGGCCCGGAACATAGAGGCCTTCCACCGCCTGCACGGCTTCGAAGGAAGCGGTGTGCGCCAACCATGGTGGCCCGGTGATGTCGCCCGCCGCATAAACGCCAGGAATCGATGTTTCATAGCGGTCTCCCACGTTGATGAATCCGCGTTCGGATAGAGCGGGGGGCATGCCGCCGGGTAAAACGGGCTGGATGCCGATGGCTACCAGGCAGACGTCGGCGCGGATGGTGCCCTTCTCCTTGGGTCCATCGAGTGTCATCTCCACATGAGTGCCGTGGTCGGTCATCGCTGTGATTTTGGTATTGGTCAGGCAGCGGATTCCTTGTTTGATCAGCGATTTTTCGAGGGCATCGCCTACTTCATCGTCTTCGACTGGAAGGATGCGCGGTAACATTTCGACCAGCGTCACCTTGGTGCCGAAGGCGTTGTAAATGTAGGCGAATTCCACGCCGATCGCACCCGCTCCAATGACGATCATCTCCTTCGGTTGCTGCGGCAGAGTCATGGCTTCCTTGGAGCCGATCACCGATTTGCCATTGAAGGGAAGGGGAGGTAAACCGCGCGATTTGCAACCGGTGGCGATCAGAATGTCCTTGGTTTCCAGAATCTTGAATGTGCCGTCTGTCGCCTTGACGCCGACTTTTCCGGTTCCTTCGATCAATCCGAAGCCACGGATGTAATCGACCTTGTTCTTCTTGAAAAGAAACTCAATGCCGCTCGCGAGACGCTCCGAAACCTTGCGCGAACGACCGATCACGGACGACCAATCATACGAAAGCCCTTCGATTTTCAATCCGAACTCGGCGGCTTTGTGGGTGAGGGTGTGATAGAGTTCGGCGTTTTTGAGCAGGGCCTTGGTGGGGATGCACCCCCAGTTCAGGCAGGTGCCTCCGGCGCGGTCGGACTCGACACAAGCGACAGATTTTCCGAGTTGGGCGGCGCGGATGGCGGCAACGTAGCCGGCAGGTCCGCCACCAATGACAATGAGATCGTAGGCCATGGGGATTGGGGTGATTGGTTTGCGCGACAAACCTGTGTTCCCACCGGAGGATTGTCAAAGATGGAATCACGCAGGAAAACGCCAAACTTGATTTATAAGAATCCATCCAGCATCTTCGTGGTGTGCGCAGGCCTTCATGCAATTTCATGGTGACTCTCACCCTAGTCGCAGCCGCGGGTATCATCGCGGTGGTGATGTGGCGCTTGGGGAATTTTTCCGATGTCGTCCGCATGGGGATACAGGACGCGGACCGTCCTCTGGTCATGCCCGAGAAGGATAAAATCGACCATCGCTTCCAGTTTCCATCAGCTTGGCAAATCGCTCAGATCCCGGTGTCGTCGCGCTTTGATCCACCGCTGGGCACCGAAAACGGTGTCTTGGTTTACAATGCGCAGAAATACCGCGAAATGAACGAGAAACGCGGCGGTCCTCACAGCGGCGATGATCTCAACGGCATCGGTGGCATGGATACTGATCTCGGTGATCCCGTTTTATCTCCGGCGGATGGTCTTGTCTTGTTTGCCGGTGAACCCTCTCCAGGATGGGGAAAAACGCTGGTCATCGCCCATAAAACCACTGACGGGCGCTCCTTGCACTCAATGATGGCGCATTTGAACAGCATCGATGTTTCGCGAGGTGCTCTCGTTCCGCGCGGCGGAAAAATCGGCACCGTAGGAACATCCAACGGCTATTATCCCGCACACTTGCATTTCGAAATGCGTGCCAGCCACGGGGTGGACATCGGTGCGGGTTATGGGGCCGCTGTGCTCAACCGGCTCGATCCCAATGCCACAGTCGCATCTCTCAGGAATTCCACAACGGATGCACTATCGCCATCACCGCTGATGCTCGCGCTCAGGAATGGTGTGAATTTCTAATCAATGTTCCACCTAACCACTGATGATGCCACTGGCGTCATTACTGTGAACTCGACTGGAAATTCTTATCTAGCAGAATAGCCCTCGCCTCGCCGATGAGGAAAAGCGATCCAGCGATGAGGAGAGGACGGCCATGGCCAATTGCAGCCGAAAACGCGTCTTCGAACGTCCCGAAGTTCTCGTGTGGTGGAGCGTTCTCAGGTAGGCATTTGGCGATTTCCTCCGCAGGAATGGCGCGCGGAGTGTTCACCGGGCAGAGAAAGATCCGCAATGCCAGCGGCACGAGGATTTTGAGTGTGCCGGAAATGTCCTTGTCCGCCACCGCGCTGAAAATGAGCGAGGCTTTGGTTTCAGAAAAACGGGACATCCAGGTATCGGACAGCACTCTCGCGGAGTGCGGGTTGTGCGCCCCATCCAGAATGACGCCGGTCTGGATTTCCTCAAAGCGCCCGGGCCAGGAAAGATGGGTCAAACCATAGCGGACAATGTCCGTATTGAGGGGGATTCCGGCACGGTGCAGTGCCGCGACTGCCAGCGCCGCATTCCACTGTTGGTGCTTCCCGGCCAGTGCGATCTGATAACCTAACAATGGCTCCTTCACGAACTCCAGCGGGCAACGCTTTTCGTTCGCCTCCTTTTCGAGAACGAAGCGCGCCGCCGGTTCCTGTGGTGCGGAGACCACCGGTTTGTGGGCCACAAATATCCCTGCCTTTTCCGCGGCGATGGCCTCCAGCGTGTTTCCGAGATATTGCGTGTGATCGAGTCCGATGGGAGTGATCACGCAGACGTCAGCGGGGACTGCGGTGGTGGCGTCGAGTCTTCCTCCCATGCCGGTTTCGAGGATGATGAGTTCGCACTCGCACTCGCGGAACCACCGCATCGCCACTGCCAGTGAAATTTCGAAAAACGTGGGATGCGATTCCATGCTCTCGCAGATCTTCCGCAGGCGGGTGAGCATCGTCACACAGGCTTTCTCCGGGATTTCCTCCCCGGATACCTTGATGCGCTCACGGTAGTCGATCAGGTGAGGGGAGGTGAATAACCCGCAGCGGCGGCCTGTGGCGCGGGCAACGCTGTCGATCATCGCGCAGGTGCTGCCCTTGCCATTGGTGCCCGCCACATGAATTACCCGCACTCCATGCGCGGGATATGCGAGAAACTCCTTGAGCAGATGGCGCGTGCCATCCAGTCCGAGCTTGATCCCGAACATCTGGGTGGAAAACAACCAGTCTATGGCTTCGCGGTAGTTCATCGTGACAAGCTATCAATCGCCCGGAATCCTCACAAATCCAGGCTGGGAATTGTCCATTCGCAGCGGTTTCCCGGAAATCATCTTCCGGCAGCCAAAGCATTCATCAAATATCGCGATGGACGGAAATTCTCGATGAGTATTTCTTCCTGGCTCCCTCGTTTCATGCGAACCTGGCTGATATTGAAATTTGGCGTCTTGTGCGGCGCGAACAGGATGTCATCGTGCGTGGAATTTCCGTGTTTTTTGAACATCGATGGCAGAATATCGCCACCGAGATGGTCGTCGCGACCGGTGGCGAGGTGACATGTGCCCAGCACTTTTTCGTCCTGGATGTCTGCGCCGGAAACAGGAAGCACTTGGGTGCCAAAGCCGAGTTCGCCCAAGGTGCCTGTCATGGGATCATCTTTCAGACGGGCATTGTGGGCGTCAATGGTCGCTTGGTTTCCATCGATGAGTGTGGAGCGGATGATGCAGCGGTTTTCCACGTCAAGCACGCCGAGGGTGCCGTCCTCGTATTTCATCGGGAATTGTCCCCGCGCATCATTGGGCACGAAGTAAACCTCGCCTGCTGGCAGATTGGCAATATCCGGCGTTTTTCCATGGCAGAGCCCGTGGGATTTTTGCGCCTCCTGGCCGCCAAGCCCCAGCCATGCAGTGAGCACGCGGCCGTCTTCGAGGGCGAAATCGATTTCTATCGAGTCGGATTTGGTCAGAGCCATACGTAACCGTTCAGCGTCGGCGGAAACCTCATGATAGTCCACGGCCAGACCGGAACGGAGGATGATGTCGTTCAACCCGTGAAGCGTCGCTCCGCGGAAGCCATATTCCCTGCACTTCGCAGTCAGTGGAGCGGTCGCTGAAAATGTTGAAATGCACAGAATCAGGTCGTATGCCGGATAGATGTCGCGATCCAGCGAAAGATGTTTTCCATTGGTGTCCCAAACGTCATCCTCGAGATCAAGGTTGGAACCGTGTGTGCAGCGGAAGGCATACATTTCCCCACCGCTCATTCCTAGGGCATTCATGGTACCGTTTTGCAAATTCTGATAGAAATACCGATGCGCGTTCTTCTGCACCGGGTAGCCATCCTTGCCGAGGAAGGCGAAGTCTTTGATCAATTCCGCAGGCTCGTCAAAGTCCACCAGAACGCAGACGCGGCAACCCTCGGTGGGAGAAAAAACCGTGCCTAACAGACGTTCAGGATCAAACGGCGGAAATACCCGTTTTTCCGGATTTAGCAGGATGTCATCGTGCAGATAGTCGGGCAGGGTGGATATTGTGGGGTTCATACAGCGCGAATTTATCCCCTCGGCGCTTGTGTGCAAGGAGCGATTCTGACGCCATTGTGGAAAAATCAGAAATATTCAAGCGAGTGGACTGTCTTCTCCCGCGTCTTTTCTCATCTCCTCAAGCACTCCGGACATGTCTTCAAGACTGTCCCAGAGAGATTGCACCACATAGAACGGAGCGCCACATCGCACCACCAGCGCCAGGCAATCCGAGGGCCTTGCGTCCAGCTCGATGATCTTGCGCTCCATGATCTCGTTTTCAGCTTCAAGTATCAGACGCGCAAAATAGACCTCGTTTTCCATGCTCACAATGACCGCTCGCGAAACCTTAGCTCCAAATGCTCCTAGGGTTAGCAGGTAAAGATCATGTGTCAGTGGACGTTGCGATTGTTGGTTGCTCAGGGAAACATTGATCGATGCTCCCACAGAAGGATCGATGTAAAACACGATTGCCTTGGTTCCATCGCCTAAAAACACTGCACATCCCGCTTGCGTCGGCAGCAGCGCGATGGGTTCGACTCGAACAAGATCTGGCATCAACTGAGCATCGATGATCCTACGGATTTTCCAAGGCTAAAAAACCCCTCGGATTTCCTGATGATTTCACAAGATGCAAAGTCTGAAAACGTTCAGAAAGCATGCCGAATTCGTCTCTAAACTCTCAAAAAATCATTGAATTTCAGTGATTTAGAAGTTCAGGAGAAAAAAAGTGAAAAAAGTGATGAAAATGAGTTGACGTGGGGTGGGGTGGGGAGATAGCTTCGCGGGCCGCCACAACGGAGGGAGGCCGAGAGACAGGATGTCGATCGTGGT
>CAIVKO010000058.1 GCA_903906515.1 Akkermansiaceae bacterium | reverse complement strand
GACTGGTTGGAAACCAAAGCCTACAAGATGCATGTCCGCGTATTCCTGTCGCGCTATCGATCCTACACCACATGCTCCGCGTGCCGCGGTCGCCGCCTGCAACCCGAATCTCTCTGTTTCAAAATCGACGGTAAAACCCTGCCCGATCTCTGCACCCTGCCGATTTCCGATCTTCTTCCATGGTTTACAAAGCTTAAATTCAGGACTCCGAATCTTAAATCCAAGGACTCCACACTGGATCTTGTTCTAACGGAAATATCATCGCGTCTTTTCTACCTCGATCAGGTCGGCCTCGGATATCTGTCGTTGGACCGCCCCACCCGCACTCTCTCCGGCGGCGAGGTGGAACGTGTCAATCTGACGACCTGCCTCGGAGCATCTCTCACTGGCACGCTCTTCGTGCTGGACGAGCCCACGGTGGGCCTCCACGCCCGAGATATCGAGCGCCTCGTGGGTGTGATGCACCGACTCCGTGACAAGGGCAACACCTTGGTCGTCGTCGAACACGAACAAGCGGTGATGCAGGCTGCGGATCACCTTGTCGATCTCGGACCGGGTGCCGGAAGGCACGGCGGAAAAATCGTCTATCAGGGGCCACCTGTTCCAAAATCTCAAATTCAAGTAGGAACCCTGCCATGGCTCAGTGGACAACTATCCATCCCCGTGCCGGAGGTCCGCTGCAAACCGTCGAAACAGATCCTCTCCATCCGTGGGGCGAGCCGACACAACCTCCGCAAGCTCGATATCGACATTCCTCTAGGCCTGCTTGTCTGCCTGACCGGGGTGTCCGGTTCCGGAAAATCGACGCTGGCCCACGATGTGATCTATCTGAATCTGGCCCGCAGTCTCGGTCAGGAAACCGAACAGGATCCGGCCTTCATCAAGGACATCAAGGGCTTCAGTAATCTCACCGGCGTCCAGCTCGTTGACCAGACCGCTGTTGCGCGCACGCCTCGTTCCACCCCTGCGGTTTTTCTCGGCACCTTCGAACTCATCCGACAGCTTTTCTGTGAAACCGAGTCCGCTAAATCCGCCGGACTCAAACCCGGATTCTTTTCCTTCAATTCCAGCGACGGTCGTTGCGATCGCTGCGCCGGCAATGGTTTTGAGAAAGTGGAGATGCAATTTCTATCAGACATTTACGTCACCTGCCCGGATTGCAGCGGCCGCCGCTACAAATCCTCCACCCTGGGTTACACCTGGCACGGCAGATCCATCGCCGATGTGCTCGATCTCACTGCGGATGATGTGGCTGGGATTTTCACAGCAGATGCCTCGCATTCCAAAAAAGAGCTGCGCCTTATCGAGGACATCAATGCTTCGATCACTCCGTTGCTGGAGGTCGGTCTCGGCTACATCAAGCTCGGACAACCGCTCAACACCCTGTCCGGTGGCGAATCCCAACGACTCAAACTCTGCCAGCTTCTTTCCACGAACCTTCAATCCAAAACGAAGCAACCGAAGTTACTCATTCTCGATGAACCGACCACCGGCCTGCATTTCGCCGATATCCGGAATTTGTTAGTCGTTTTCCGCAAGCTCGTCGGTTGCGGGCATTCGTTGTTGGTGATTGAACACAATTTCGAGGTGATCAAATCCGCGGACTGGATTCTCGATCTTGGACCCGAGGCCGGCAAGGACGGTGGGCAACTTGTCGCCCAAGGCCCCCCTGAACACATCGCCACACTCAAAACGCCTACTGCTGATTTTCTGAAACATGCGCTCGTGGCTGGGAAATTACACTCCGTCCCGTCCAAGAAGCGTCCCGCGCCGCCACCAAAATCCAAAACCTCAAATCTAAAATCCCAAATCTCCCTCCGCGGCGCCCGCCACCACAACCTCAAGAATATCTCCCTCGACATCCCGCGCGATCAATTGGTCGTCATCTCCGGTCTATCAGGATCCGGTAAGTCCACTCTCGCTTTCGACATTCTCTTCGCCGAAGGTCAGCGCCGTTTCCTCGACTCGATGTCCGCCTATGCCCGTCAGTTCGCGGAGCAACTGGAAAAGCCGGAGATCGACCAACTCCATGGGTTGCCTCCCACCGTTGCCATCGAACAACGCGTCTCGCAAGGTGGCGGAAAATCCACGGTCGCCACGGTGACGGAGGTTTGGAACTTCGTCCGTTTGCTCTACTCGAAACTTGGCACGCTCTATTGCCCGGATTGCGGAATCCCCGTGGAAAAACAATCCCTGGCTGCCATCGAAAACGCCATCCAAGCCCATTTAAAAAAGGGACCGGTTACCTTGTTGGCCCCGCTCATCCGCGCGAAGAAAGGTTATCACACCGAGGTCGCGGAGTGGGCACTCAAGCAGGGATTTACCCGCCTGCTGGTCGATAAACAATTCAAGGATGCCGAAGGCTTCACCCGCCTCGAACGATTCAAGGAGCACGATATCGATGTCGTGGCGGCGGTTTTCAACCGCCAAGCCCCATTATCCGATCTTCAATCCCAAATCTCCCGCGCCCTCGAAATCGGCAAGGGTCTGCTCAAACTCTTTACTGCCGACAAAAAAATCATCCTTCTTTCCATCAAGTCTAACTGTCCATCGTGCAACCAGTCCTTCGAGGATCTCGATCCCCGTCTATTCTCCTTCAATTCGCCGCACGGATGGTGTATGGGATGCCGCGGTCACGGACGCATTCCCAAACGCCGCCACCATCTCGACACTGCGCGTTTCGAATCCGTGCTCGAAGCGGAAATGGATGCTGACCGTGCCATGGAACGCATGGAAGACGTTGAACTCGTCGAATGCCCCGAATGCCGTGGCTCCCGCCTCAATCCCACGGCCTCCGCCGTGCGCCTCATGGGATCTCAAATTTCCGACAGCACCTCACATTCCCAATCTTCATTCTCCATCTCCGCTCTATCAAATTTATCGATCATCGCCGCCTCCAACCATTTCACCAAACTCAACTTCACCGACAAGCGCCAGCAACTCATCGCCCGCGACATCCTGCCCGAGATCCGCCAACGGCTTTCGTTCCTTCAGGAAGTCGGCCTCGGCTACCTCCAGCTTGACCGCTCAGGCAACACGCTCTCGGGCGGGGAATCCCAGCGCATCCGTCTCGCTGCCCAACTCGGTTCCAATCTTCGCGGTGTGCTCTACGTGCTCGATGAACCCACCATCGGCCTCCACCCGCGCGATAATGCAGCCCTCCTCAAGACCCTCATCAATCTCCGTGACCACGGCAATTCCCTCATCATTGTTGAACACGATGAGGACACCATCGCAGCGGCGGACCACTTGATCGACCTCGGCCCCGGTGCCGGACGTCTGGGCGGTGAAGTCGTCTATCAGGGCAAGCCGCCGTCTCTCTCCCATTCACATAAAATTCAAAATTCAAAATTCAAAATCAATTCCCCGACCTTCCGCGCACTCACCCATCCGCTCGTCCACCCCACACGCGGGTCACGTCGGGTGATTGGAAAATCCCATCCCTTCCTGACGCTTACCGGTTGTTCCGCCAATAATCTGAAGGAAATCACCGCCTCTATTCCCATAGAACGGCTCACGGTTCTAACCGGAATTTCCGGGTCCGGTAAATCCACCCTCATGCACCAGTGCGTGGCCGTAGCGGCGATCACCGGTCGCCGCGAAAATCTCAAGAAACCCTCAGCCTTCAAATCCGCCACCGGATTCAAGAACATCAAAGCCTGTCATGAAGTCGATCAATCGCCCATTGGCAAGACCTCGCGTTCCTGTCCGGCCACTTACGTCAAAGTTTTCGATCACATCCGAGCGCTCTACGCGCAGATGCCGGAGGCACGTATGAGGGGCTTTGACGCGTCACGGTTTTCCTTCAATACCGAGGGCGGGCGCTGTCCGGAATGCAAGGGCAACGGCCGCGTGAAACTTGAAATGGATTTCCTTCCCTCCACCTGGGTCCACTGCGAGTCATGCAACGGCCAACGCTACAATCCCGCCACACTCGAAGTAGGATTCCGCGAGAAGAACATCGGTGAGGTTCTAGCCATGACCATCGATGAGGCATCTTCATTTTTCGAGTCCCAACCGCGCATCGCCCATCCGCTCAAACTCATGGCGGACACCGGTCTCGGTTATCTCCAGCTCGGCCAACCCTCACCTACTCTATCAGGCGGTGAGGCCCAGCGCATTAAGCTCGTGGCCGAACTCGTCAAGGGACGCTCGATGAAATCTCAAATTTCAAATTTGAAATCTCAAATCAACAATCTCTATCTGATTGAAGAACCCACCGTAGGCCTCCACCACGAGGATATCCGCCGTCTCATCGACATTCTGCACCGTCTCGTCGATGAAGGGCACACCGTTGTTGTCATCGAGCATCACATGGCGATCGCCGCCGAGGCGGATTGGATTCTTGATCTCGGCCCTGAGGCTGGCGATGGCGGTGGCGAAATCGTCGCCCAAGGACCGCCGGAAAAAATCATCCAGTCCAGGAAATCCCGGACCGCTCCGTTCTTGAAAAGAGCGCTCAATCCTTAATCTCCAATCTCCCTTTCAAGGTTTGGATTTCTGTTCGCTCAGCAACGCCTCGGCGGTGAGTTCAGCGAAGGACCCCGGATTGCCGGAGTAGTGGATCTTGCGCTCGCCATCGAGCACATAGACCAGCGGCCATGATCCGATGCGGAATTTTTCAGCCAGTTGGTTGGTGGGGTCAGAGAAGCTCTTGAAGGTGACGGTGTCGGCACCTTCAAGTTTGCGGAGTTTTTCCAATGTGTCGTTGTTCACTCCGATCACCGCGAATGGACGATCCTTGAGTTTTTTCGCGGTTTCGGTGGTCATGCGCACGACGTTTTCGGCGTCCTCCATCATGCTGTTCCAGAATAGGACCAGCACGACCTTGCCCTGATAGTCGGAGAGTTTGACCGGCCGACCGGCGGAATCCATGCCGGTGAGATCCGGAGCGATCCGACCTTTGGTGAGATGACTGATGATATATAACTCATCTTCCGCCTGTTTGGCCACGGTGATGCCTCCGAGATCGACTTCCGCGCTCTGGATGATGGCGAAGCGCAGAGCGTTGATGCGTTTGGTCATGATGCTCTTGTCGTCGCCGTAGGTCTTGAGAATCATCGCTGTGGCCAGTGCGGCGACTCCCTGAATTTTCTTGTCCGGGTGTGTATCCTGGATTTTTTCCAGGACTGCCAGCGAGCGAGGATCCTTGCTGATGACCATGGCCATGCACATGGGGGTCAGCTTCGGGCTTTTCATGTGATGAGTCTCGACCGCCTTGCGGATGGCCTCGATTTCATTGGTAAACGTGAGAGTGGCCGAGCCGTCCGGGTTCGGGGTCAATAGGTTCGGAGATGCGCTCAAGAACCATGCGGCGGGGGCTATAGTCCATTCTTGATCCAACGAACCGCCGATTTCCTTCCACATTTCCTTGGCATACGCCGCCAGGTTCGGGCGGTTCTTGGCGGCCTTGGCCCGTGCTTCCGGAGTGGCTGCGGCGCGGATTTCCAGTGTCCATGTTTCCATCGCGAGGTCCCAGTTTTTACGGATGCGTTGGGCCTCTGTCGGGGATGCCACCGCCTGCGCAGCCAGTAGCAGCGACAAAATGGGAACGAGATGTCTCAGGTGCTTCATAGCCGGAGGATAATACCACGGCCGCCACCGATGGAATCAGAAAATCATCTCTCACCGCACCAACTCGCGCAGCGATGCCTTGAGCTCCTCCGGCCATTCGAGCGAGTCGATGGTGGCGGGGTTCTTCCAGGCGGGGTCGATGTCGATGAGGTCTTGATAGAATGCGGTGGCGTCTTCGGTGGCACCGCACTGGGCGGCGGAGATGGCGAGCAGTGCAGTGGCATTTTCGAGTTTTTCCTGGGGAAATCCGATCTGCCGACCGCTGAGCAGGAAGCGGTAGGCGCGCTCGGCATTGCCTGTCAGGAGTGAGACCCAGCCGGCCCGGAGGGCGAAATTCGCGTCCTTCGGGAAACGGTGCAGGCCGGTCGTGAGGATGGCCATGGCCTGTTGGGGATTGGAGTTTTCGAAAGCGGTGTAGGCGGCTTCCGCATAATCGCCAGGCAGCTGGGTGTTAACCGGATGCTCGGTGATGAGTTGGATCCAGCGTTCGTGGGCTTGTGGGTAATCGCCGAGGGCGGTGAGGGCCATGGCTTCCGCGCGCAGGCAGGGTTCCGGCGACTCGCCGAGGTCTCTGGCCAGAGCTGCCAGTTTGAAGGTGTTTTCCTTTTCCTCTTTGAATGCGGAGAATGCGAGCGCGGCCTTGAGGCAGGCTTTGGCGAAGCGCGTGCGGCCCACGGCCTTGAACGTGGCGGGATCCGCAAAGTGCTCGGCCACCGCCTTGCGTTGCTCGGGGGTGGATTTTGCGGGAAGTTCGATGAGCGCGAGTTGCTCGCTCATGCCGCGGTGAATTTCCTGATAGGCTTTGGTGAAATCCGCCTGTTCCCAGCCGTCCCAGTCTTCGCGGTGCCGGACTTGCTTCATGTCGGGAAATACATCCGGCCACACGCTCAAGGCATCCGCCTTGCGGTCCTCCAGCCAGGCGATGCGGGAAAGCGCGAGTTGTCTCAGAAATGGCGGAATATCCACCGCTTTTTCAAGGCACAGGGTGATCCATTCCGGGTGATCCGAAGCTAGCGAGAGTTCCAAGGCTTTGGCGGCCATCGGGCCTTTGCCGACGGCGTTTTGGAGCGCGGTCTTGATGGAATCCTTGTTTCCTTCCTCGAAGGTTTTCGAGATGGCGATGGGGGTCAGCCATGGTGAGGATTCCGGGCCTACCGGTTTTTCGATTGACTGGGTGTTCGTGGCTTTTGTTAGATCCTTGTGCCATTGGCTCGCGGCCAGGTTTCTCGATAGATGGGTCAATTCCAACCATGTTGTTCTTCCGGTATCCGCGTTGGCGATGCGATCCCACAAAGGAAGCATCGATTCCGCCGCCGCCGTCCGGGGTTGGGTTTTGCGAATCCATGCGATGATCGTGTTGAAATCCAGGTGCGAAAAAATGCGGGAGGTGGCTTCAAAATCGCATTCCTTGAATGCCTGGAGCCTGCGGTCCGGATTACTCCGGATCAGTTTGCGGGTCGCGGTGTCATAGCGGTTTCCCGTCAGGGTTTCCGTAAGGTTGGCAAAGGCGGTGATGTCTGCTGCGGCGAGTGTGCTGGGAGGAAATGGATTTTTACTTTCACGTCCGGTCGGGACTGGCAGTGTTTGATAGATATTGAGGCCGCCGTTGATGTCGCCGATGGCAATGCGGTCGCCGCGAAGCGCCACGGCGGTGATGCTGGAATTCATGTCATACGATGGAAATGGAAGGTGCGGGAATGTGACGCACGTTTCATCCACTTTGATCTGATTGAAATTTTCGCGGAGCAAACCGTTCCAAACGTTGGGTTGCATGCTCCATGGAAATCTTTCGAGCATTTCAGCCGGAGTGGGTTGGGATGGCTCGGTTTTATCAATGAGCATCCCCGTGAGCATGGGTTTTATGTTGGGGCGATATTGTGCCAAGCTATCCAACGATCTTCCGTCCGCGCTGAATTGGGCATGGAGAAGGTGCACCGGTTTTTGAATCGATCTTTTCGTTTCGGGTTCCACCGGCGAAAGTGGAGTATCTAACAAAACTCCGTCCGTATGCATGACCCGCAGTCGTGTGCGGTCGAGGAAGGCGGCGACCGGTGCCGGTTTGTCCGGAGGGGTGGGGGACGATGTGCGGATGATCTCGCCGGTTTGGGTGTCCCGTAGATGCCAGATGATCGAGCGGTCCTTGTCCGAAAGATAAGTCGGGTGGGCGAGCAGCAATCCATCCGCCGAAAACACGATGACCGCCGAGGGAGTGAGAAAATCCGGTAGAGGTCCGAGATTACGGATCGGTTTGAGGGTTTGGGCATTGCAGAGGAGGACGGTGTCATCGCTTGAAACGTATGAACGTTTGATGACCGCGTATCGATGACCCGGATCAAACAGCATGCAGCTTGTCTCATTGCCTCTCACTGGAAATAACACGTTTTCGACGCGCAGCGTTTCCAGATTCCACTTCACCACGGTTTGCACGGACGATTTCAGGTCGAAGCCATCATTCACAGTGACCGCCACCCAAAGCGATGAGGCGGTGTCGAGTTCTATATGATCGACATGAAACGGGTGGAGATCGATCGATGCATCTGGCAGAAACCAACGGGTGCTTTGCAAAATACTGCTTGCCATGTCGACAGCCTCTCCGCACGAGGGATTCGCCTCTAACGCAGCCACCAGCAGCGGCAGTGCTTCTTCGGGGGCTCTTCTCGCGATGGCTTGTTTGGCCAGATCCACCCGAGCCATTGCCAGATCCTTCCGCAAGTCCGGGACCGCTGCCTTTGGCGGATCGTTCGGGGTTTGCGTTGCGGGCTTTTTAGAGTCGCATGAGGCGGTCCACATCACCATCAGTCCGACAAAGCACGCGGCGGCCATGCGGCAGCGGCTTGAGTTGGATGAATGGCGGATTTGTCCTCGCATGTTTCAAGGATTCAACGCCGCAGCGGGCGGATTGTGTCTGTGGCGCGAGTTGCGGATTTCATCGCCCCGGGTATCGGTCAGAGTCCGCTTTTCTGAATGAGAGCTCGGAGTTGGACCTGGAATTCCATGATGTCCTCTTGGTTCGGGCGGTAGCCGGCGGTGTCGGGATCCAAGCCGGGGCGGCCGGTTTGGTCGAGCATCCAGACGGCGGTCTCGCCATCGCTGAAGGTCACCTTTCCGCTTACCATCGCGCCGGGCAGGGTGAGCGAGTCCATCGTGACCGTGACGACGCCGGTGGGCACGGGAGCGGGTTTTTCCTCCTTCTTTTCCTCGGCTTTGGGTTCCTCGATCAGTTGGATGTTCAGGTCCAGAATGAGAAAGCGGGTTTCCATGTAGGTCAGGGAAAACCCGAACTCCTCCTTGAGGTGGCGTTGGAGGTCCGACATGGTGGCGCCCTCGGCGGCCCGTTGGTGGAGTGCTGCGATTTGTTCCGGTGTGAGTTGGCTGGCGCTGAACATGCGTTCTTTGTGAAGCATCCCACGGATTTGCCAAGTTCAATCCGGGACGGTCATCGACAGGGCGGCTACACTAGGGAAATTTGAACCATTTTTGACCACTGATTGCACTGATTACTCTGATTTTAAGAAACGGATTTGGAGTTCGTGTCTGGCCAGTGGTGCATTCCGACTTATTTTTGGAGATTGCGGTGTTTTTCATTCCGAAATCAATCTGTGAAATCAGTGTAATCAGTGGTTCCTTTCACTGCCCCGGGTATAAATCTACCTAATGTATCCGCCCTGCGGTCATCGAAGGATGACATCCTCCGCATGAGGCGCGGGACGTTCGGGCTGTGCCTTTACCGGAACGCCGGGGAGCCATGACAAGCACAAGTAAACGATCAGCGTGGGGATCAACGCACCCAGAACCAATCCCAAAGGCGAGATGCCGTCCTTGAAAAACCGGGACAGTATGCTCTGTCCGGCGGGGTTTGGCGCGTTCGCGATCACCGTGAGTCCGCCACCTGCCACAGCGCCGGCCACGACTGCGTATTTGGCACCGGTCGTGATCCCATCCACTTGGGCGGCAAGATAGGTGATGGCGGCGTTGTCATTGAACGCGGTGAGCAAGGCTGCTCCGAACATCAGCGTTTGATCACGCAGATTCAGGATGATCGGTTCGATCCACCATGCCTGACATCCACCGTGCACGACCAATCCTGCTAGAAAAAAACCGACCAACATGGGCCCGCGCATCACGATGACATTCTGATGGTGTTCGGTGGCCATTACGAATGCCATGAAAAACAAAAAACCGCCGATGAACAGGACTGGATAATGCGCGGCATAGACCGTCCACGCCAAAAATCCGAGATGCACCGCTGTGATCCACCAGGGGATCGGATTCTCGCGTTCATCCCATGCGCCGGACTGTGTGTCCTGCCCGGTCCGGACCATCGATCGCGTAGCGAGTTCTTTGAGTTCCTTTCGAAAAACCAGCAGATAGACCGAGCTCGACAAGACGATTCCGATGATCGATTTCCAGCCGAAATTCAGCAGCATGAATGGCGTGTCCCATCCCCATTTTCCAGCGACCATCAACACCGGAGGGGCTGCGAAACTGGTGAGTGTTCCGCCCACCGAAATATTGACAAACAACAAACCCAACGTCGCATACGATAATCTAGCCGAAGGTTGGAATGGAAAGAAGCGCTTTGCCAACAGCAGTGCTCCGATGGTCATGGCAGCGGGCTCTGTGATGAAAGAACCCAATATCGGAGCTAGGATGAGCACGCTCAACCACCACGCGGCCGGACTCCCCTTGCCGATGCGCGAGGCCACCGACATCACTTGTTCCGCAAAGCGCAACACCGGACGGCTTGCCGCCACCGCCATGATGACCACCACGAACAACGGTTCGATGAATTTGCAATCCTCCCCGACATACAATTTGAAATCGGTCCAACTGTAATAATGTGTTGCCGCAGCGGCCAGCGCGAGCATCCACAGACCGAACACCGCCTCAACCTCACCGAGAAAATGGAACAAGGTGCTGACAAATGAAACCTCCTTCACCACATCCGGTGATTCATCACCCGGCGGCATTTTCAATTTCAGTTTTTCCTGATGAAGATGCTCAAACCTGTGCGCCAGTCGGGTGAACCAACTGCATGCAAACGTGTGCAGGATGGCCAGCAGGAATATGATCGTGGCCGCTACATTGAATGGCTCTGCCACGGATCGCTCTTTGAGGGTTTGCCACAAGCTGCCGTCTGATTTCTGATAGGTGGAAAGTGGTTTTGGAAACGCCGAGTATTGACTGATGCCGCCACCCAAATCCGGGTAGGCCGGGACAGGTCGCGCCGATGCCGCCGATGCCGCGCCCGGGATCAGGAGTAGCAAACAAATGGTCAGAATGATGGATGAACGGATCATGAGCGCTGGCGCACAATATGAATATGAGGCGTTCATGCATCGGGCAAGCCCTATGTCTGTAAGGGCGGCGCATGGGGGGATGCAAACTTGTTTGGCTTGGGAATCTTTGGATCGTTGACCCTGTGTAGATCGCGCCTCGCAACCCTGGTCTTGGAACGAAATCCTTTTGGGTTTATTGGGAGTCATGGATTTCCAGTGCTTCAATCTGGAGCCGGCTGTCGGGATTGAACCGACGACCTGCTGATTACAAATCAGCTGCTCTACCGCTGAGCTAAGCCGGCTGGGGAGATTGGAAGTGCCGTTGTTTTCGTCACAAGTCGTTGATAAAACAACCACTTGCGCGGCACGGGCTTGTTTTAACAAGTCGGCCATGATTGGCAATTCTATTGTGCGAGGACTTGAAAAAAGCGGCTCCATCGCTGCAGGTGGCGCAATCCTGTAGCGGCGGTCTATGACCGTCGCTGGATTTTAGAGCCAAGGTGTGAAAGGCGGAATCAAGGTTCATCCCTTCACGGTAGGGCGCGACCCGTCGCGGTCCGCCCACTTGTCGCCATCTGCATGAATCATCCCATTCAATGATCAGGTCATCGAATGAACCTGACGCCCATATTTCCCATCTCCCCAACGGGGAGAAATACGATAGCCCGGGGCAACGCCTTGGGTTTAAAACCCGCAAATGATCCCGCGCTTGCCCGGCGCGAAGCCAACACCAATCTCTCTTTTCTTCTGTCTTCTGTCTGGGAGCATACCCGGATTTCACGGCGGATCGGAGTGGTGCCGTCGGCTTCGAAGGCCTGCCAGAATCCATCGCCCGCGAGATAACGGAAAGGAAGATCCGGGTTGTTCTGGTCGTTATGTTTTCTAACGAGCTGGAAGCGGGCGGTGAATCGATCGCGGAGTTCCTGACACCATGGGATGCGATCGGGAGTGGCCAGGCCTTCGTCGATCAGATCGAAGACCACGAGGAGCAGCAGCGGCTTGTGCGGTTTCTCATGAGGCGCGCCTTCCTCCAGCGGCGTGGTGCCGACGTTGAGCGAGTAGAGGCGTTCGATGGAAGACGAGAAGGTCAAAGTGCCGAGAATGGGAGCGCAGCGGACATGGGGGAGAGCCTCAAGAGAAGAGTGGAGAGAGATTGAAACGCCACCTCCTTCGCCGAGGCTACGGAAGGTCAAGAAGACGCCAAGGTCACGAAGGCACGCGAAGAGGGGTGGGGCATGGATGAGCGGGATGTGTTCTGCGGTGAGAGTCGAAGGTTTCGGCGGGTTTGTATGCGATACCGGAGCGCACCTGGCATAGTCGCGGGCAGGCGTTAGAAATCGAGGAAAATCGAAGGCGGCGGTGAATCGTGCATTTGCGATTCACGCCGTTGGCGGAAAGTCGGCTCCGGATTGCACAGTTTCTCCCAAAGACCGAGAAACTCAATGGTGCTGCGGCTTCGCATCCAGTTGTTGATGATCGCGAATGGTTCTTCGGGGTTGAGATACCGGGCGATGTCGGTCAGCGAGAGGTAGTCCTGACTATTCCGATTCAGGATGGTAATTGCCAAACCTTGGACGGACTGACGCGCCAGCCACGGCGCGCCAGCCACGATCCGGCATTTGCGGTTCACGCCGATGGCGTTGAGTCGGCGCGGCAGGGCCGCCACGCCCTACCGTTTTTTCCAGCGATCAAGGGGGTCCCTGCAGGTTATCCAAGGCGGCGTCGAGGGCCGCGTGGTATTGTTCGCGGGTGAGTTCGTATCCGCCGAACTGGCGGAGGTGGGGTGTCATCCACTGAGTGTCTAACATGTAGAATCCGCACTGCCGCAGGTGTTCGACGAGGGCGACGAGAGCGATTTTCGAGGCGTCCGTCTTGCGGGAAAACATGCTCTCGCCGAAAAAGACGCCGGGCAGTTCCACGCCGTAGAGACCACCTTGGAGGCCTTCCTCATCCCAGCACTCGACGGAGTGCGCGTGGCCGGCGGCGTGCAGGGCGCAGTAGCTTTCCATGATCGTGCCGTCGATCCAGGTTCGCTCGCGTTCGGCACAGGCGAGCATGACATCGCGGAATGCGGTGTTCCAGCGGATCTCGAATGGGTTGCGTTTGAGCGCGCGCTGGAGGCCGTGGGAGATATGAAAACGATCATCCAATGGAATGAGTCCGCGTTTCAGTGGTGAAAACCACTGGATTTCCCCGTCGTGCGCCATCGGGAAAACCCCTTGGGAATAGGCGGTCAGCAGGACTTCCGGCGGGATGGGATTCATGTGGGAAATTGGATATTCCCCTTCATTCATCCGTAGCTTTTCCGGAGATCACGGCGAAGGCGTTGTGGTCGTGGATGCTTTCCTGGTTGACCGCCTTGACGGTGAACGAGGCGACGCGCGGGTCGGCGGTTAGAAGTGCGGCGGCGTTGCGGACAACGTCCTCGACAAAGACCGGATTGTCATAAGCCTGCATGGTCACGTGGCGTTCGTCCGGGCGTTTGAGCAGGGCGTAAACCGGGGCGGATCCGGATTTTTCAGCGATGTCGATCAGGTCTTCTATCAGGATCAACTCGCAGCCGTTGCCCTTGCGTTTCGGGCGCACTTCCAGGGTGACGTAGCCGCGCTGGTTGTGTGCTCCGTAATCGCTGATTTCCTTGCTGCACGGGCAGAGCGTGGTGACTGGCACGATGACCCGTAGCAGGAGGTCGTCCTTGGTTCCGTTAGAAGATCCGATGAACACACAATCGCAAGCGACCTTGGCCGGCGCACCGGAAACGGGGGCTTTCTTGGTGACGAAGTAGGTGAATGCCACTTCGATGTGCGCCTCCTCGGCGTGCAGTTGTTGTTTCAGATCATGGAGGATGTCCGGCAGCGTGCGCGATGTTACCTCGCCTTCGTGTTTGCTGAGCACCTCGAGAAAGCGGCTCATGTGGGTGCCCTTGAAGTGGTGGGGCAGATGCACGGACATCGAAATCCTGGCGACGGTCGGGAAGGGATTGCCTTCGTGATCGGTGACATGGATCGGGTAGCGGAGGTCGGAGACGCCCACCTGATCGATCGCGATGCCGCGGGTGTCCGGGGTGGCCTGGATGTCGGGAAGTGAGGGATTGCGGGATGGCATGGTGCTTCAGTGAGAGGGTTCGTATTCCGCCCATGATGACGAGGTTTCCCAGACGCGCACACGGACGAGGCGCACGCCGGATGAGAGTGGGAAGTTTTTTTTATTTCCACCGGCGTAAGTGGCGAGTGTGCGTGCGGTGTGGTCGAAGATCGTGCGGGCGAGCAGTTCCGTGGTGGGATCCTGGTTATCAAAGCCGATCACGCGGTCGCCGTAGCGGTCCTTGAAATCTTGGTAGGCGGCATCCGCGGTATTCATGCAGAGCGCGTGGTCGAAGCCGTCTAGCCAGTCGCCAATGAGTTGTTTGATGATTTTGAAATCACAGACCATTTCATTTTCATCGAGATCGTCCGCCTCGATGACGAACTCGACCTTACGGGTGTGGCCATGCGGAAACCGGCATTTATCCGGGTGTTTCGAGAGCATGTGGCCGTTCTCGATTTCGAGGGTTTTGCAGATGCGATAGGGCATGGAAGTGAAGGAATGAGTGGATCAGATTTCGATTTCGCCCTCGAATACAAAATCCGCCGGTCCGGTGAGGGTGACGTTTTTGAAGGATGAGTCGCCGGATTTTTCAAAGCCGATTTCCAGGGTATCGCCGCCGGCGACATCGACCTTGACGGGTGACGGGGCTCCGGTGAGGAGGTGGTGGATCAGGGCGCAGGCGACCATGCCGGTGCCGCAAGCCAGCGTTTCATCCTCGACGCCGCGTTCGTATGTGCGGATGGCGATGTGGCCGGGTGTGAGCACGGTGGCGAAGTTGGCGTTGGTGCCGGCCGGGGCGAAGGCCTCGTGGCGGCGGATTGCGCGGCCGTGGGTGAAGACGTCCAGGTTTTCAAATTCGTCTCGATTTGAAATGAAAGCGACGGCGTGAGGGACTCCGGTATTGAGGAAATGCAGGGTGGCATCCAGTCCGGGGACGGTGGCGGAGGTTGCGAGTTTGAGGTCCTTGGGTTCCGACATGGCGATGCGCACTTGGTCATCGATCATTTCGGCGGTCAGGGTGCCAGCCATGGTTTCAAAGCTCACGCGATCGGCCACTTCGTCGCCGAGGTGGGCGGTGAAGCGACCGAAGCAGCGGGCTCCGTTGCCGCACATTTCCGCCTCGCCGCCATCGGCATTGTAATAGCGGAATTTGTAATCCGCGCCGTTTTCCGCAGGTTCCACGGCAAGCAGGCCATCTGCGCCGATGCCGCGGTGGCGGTCGCAAAGTTCTTCGATGGTTTGCGGGTCGAGTTGGTGCGAGAGGTCGCGGTTGTCGATGACGATGAAGTCATTGCCAGCGCCGTTCATTTTGTAGAAGTGGAGGAACATGGGAGAATGGGGTGATGGTGGAAAACGCGCGTCGGTCGTGATGTGCGGGCCGCATGACATATTCCAGCCGGTGCCAGATATGCAAGCGCGGCGATTGTTTTTGTTGGCGGGAGCAGGTGTTTCGGTCTGTCGACAGAGGGGGGGGGCGACCGCTTCAAACAAATGTTCTATCTTGGGTTTACTAGGAAAATGGGAAATCCAATTTGAACATTTAAGCAATATCTTGTGTTGCTTCTTTGATGAACGAGCTCTCATTCGAGTACCAATTAGGCTTGAGTTCAGCCACCATTCTCTATAAGGCGAGCGACACTTTTTTATTCAATACATCATGACCTTTTACAATATTTTCCATGGATATCGTTTATTGCGAGTGGCTAGCTTGTTGCTTGTGCCTGCGGTGTATTCATTGGTCCTCATTGGGCTTGTTGGGAGCCGCATATATAGTCAGGTCCAAACTGAGAATAAATACGAACAAGAGTATGGAGCAATGTGGACGCAAGAATATGAAAAAAGAGAAGGGGCTTTATACGATCAAAGACTCAAATTGGCGCTTTGCTCTGGTGGCACGATTGCGGTGTGCATTACAGCTTATTTTATCTACAAGATGATGTTGCCTAAAAAGCATAGAAAACACAAAAGGGTTCGTAGGCGTAAATATATTTGACCAAATAGAGGGGCATAAGGCTACACGCTCGCAAAGAAAAATCATGGCAAGCAAAAAGAAACTCCTGTCGCCCCGGTATCAAGTATGGGTGGATGCGCGAAATAAATTTCGTTTGTCGCATGCCCATATCCAGATGGCGAGAGAGCTTGGGCTTAACCCTAAAAAATTCGGGAGCATTGCGAACCACGACCAAGAGAGGTGGAAGTCACCTTTGCCGCAGTTCATTGAAGAGCTCTACCTCGAACGTTTTGAAAAGGATCGCCCCGAAGTCGTCATGACCATCGAGCAGATCGTACAGCAGAAGAAGCAAAAGAAGCAGAATCGGCAGAGCCCGACAAAGGAATCGACCCTCATCACATCGGGGGACGATATCGATGAAGATCCTTTCTGACTCCTAGGCGGGGAGTTTCGCTTGCGGGGGGTGGAGGTTTGGTGCAAATCTTCAGTGTCGGATGCCCGCAAGGTGTTCGGTGGCTGAGAGAAATCCATGGTTTCATCCGTTTTTCCATCCTTCTTGCTGAGATTCATGGTTCCGGCGGTTTTTGCCGGAATCTCCATGGTGAATGCCCAGGCGCCAACTCCTCCGCCGGTGGTTCCGAGGGTGATGGTTCCCACAGGGAGTTCTGCGGTCCAACCAACCCGTGCGGTCCAGCCCATAAATCCGCTCGCGCCACCGGTCCGCATCATTTACCCGTGGAAAACCCATGTGACCTGCACCGTTTTCTGGATTGGTGAGACCCCGACGAGCCGGAATCCCACGCCGAATCACATGTCGTCCTGGGACCAGAATTGGAAAAGCAATTTCGGTGGTTTCGATGACCCGGACCCGGCGAATCGCGTTGCCAATCCCACGACGGGGGAATTCCGACCCAAGGCATTCGTGCCCAAGCTCAATCCGTTTTATGTCGCGCTGCCGTACAATGACGTGACGAGTTCCAGCAGCCACAAGCCGGAAGCGGCGCGAGTGATTCCGTGGTTTGCAAGGGTGCGCCCGGAGCCGGGCAAGACCGTGTGCAAAGGGCGGTGGGTGCAAATTTTCCGTGGCGGGCGCAGTTGCTACGCGCAGTGGGAAGATTGTGGTCCATGGGAGACGGATGATTGGGAATTCGTTTTTGGAACCAAGCCGCCCAAAACGACCCAGAATGGGGCGGCTGGGATTGATCTCTCGCCGGCCATCCGTGATTATTTTGCTTTGAAATCCGGAGACAAAGTGCACTGGCGGTTTGTCGAGGCAGGGCAGGTTCCTTACGGACCATGGAAAAAATACGGGCCGCAGGATAATGCTCCATCTGCGAACGGCACGGATATTGAGGCCCAGCGACGGTATATGGAACAACTCAGGAAGTTGCGCGATGAGGAGTTTATGAAAAAACCTCTCAAGGATTTATAGGGGTTTCGAAAAAAATCCCGGATTTTGAGATTTAGGGTTCATTCTTCTTGACTCGGGTTGCGGCGGGGCCTAAATCCGCGCCCCGAACGAACCTTTTACCACTGATCACCATGGCCAACGCACAAGTTATTCTCAAAGAAAAAATCGAAGGCCTTGGAGCCGAAGCTGATGTCGTTAAAGTCCGCGCCGGCTACGCCCGCAACTTTTTGATCCCACAAGGCAAGGCCTATGAAGCCAGCCGTTCGAATCTCCGCCACGTCGAGGCGCTCAAGGCTGCCCGCGCGCGCCGCGAAGCCGAAGAGCTCGCCGGATTCCAGGAAATCGCCGCCAAGATCTCCAAGCTCAAGCCCAAGTTCACCCTTTCCACCGGCCAAGGCGGCAAGGCCTTCGGATCGGTGACCAACATGGACATTCACAAGGAACTCGAAAAGAGTGGCATCGTGATCGATCGCCATGCGATCGAGTTGGACAAGCCAGTCAAAAAATCCGGCAAGACCGAGGTCAGCATCCGTCTCCACCCGGAAGTCATCACCACGCTCACCATCTCGGTGGATGCGGGAGACACGGCCAAGGGTTCCGAAGGTTCCGAAGATTGATTTTCACCACCTGATTTCATGAAAAACCCCCGGTCGCGTCGAGCGACTGGGGGTTTTTTATGCTAGCGAACTCCAATCGCCAAGAAAGGTTCAGTCCAGACCCTGGTGGAGGGTTTTGGGTGCATCTTCGATTTTCCTGCGAGCTGCATTTCCAGAGCGTGCCGGGAAAGTTTTGTCCGCAGAAGGAAGACGGGGTGACCTTGGCTTGTTTTAAAAAACAATCAACCAAATTTAATAAAAATTTAAAAAGGAAGGTTGAGAAATCGTTTCACGGCTTCGCGTTTGAGTCGGAGTTCCCGCCATTCGTTGACCAGGCGGCTGGCTTCGATGATGCCGCAGCCGGCGGGAATGCGGAGATTTTGGCCATTCCACCAGATGCCGCGGATGGCGACGATCGAGTCGAAACGTCCGTTTTCCCAAAGTCCGAAGGGTGCGCCGAATTCGGCGGGGCAGTCGAGGCGGTTTCGCCATTCGATGAGCCGTTCCATCGTGCCATCGGTCCGGGGCAGCGGGCCCAGCGCCGGGGTCGGGTGGAGGCGGTGGATCAGGTCCTCCGGCGTCATGTCGGCGTGCAACTGTGCTTGAATCAGCGTGAGAAAATGCACGATTGACCCGAGATTGAGGATTTCCCGTGGGTGGCGTTTGAGTTTGCCGAGGTCGAGAAACTTGGAAACCAGGGTTTGCGCCACGTATTCATGTTCGCGGATTTCCTTTTCATCGACCGCGAAAACATCCTGGTCTTCGCTGCGTGCGGTGCCTGCCAGTGCCATGGTTTCCAGCTTCCTGCCATCGAGGGAGAACAACAATTCCGGGGTGGCTCCTGCGAATCCTGCGTCCTGCAGAATCCATCCGTAGGACTGGAGCGGCGTGACTTGCCGGGACATGGCCGCCATGATGGCGGGTCCGGGCATTTGGGTGGATTTCCCGCACTCTGTCACCACTGGCACGGTTTTTTCAAAAATTCCACCCTGGATGGCCGACATAACCTCTTGAAAAACAATCGAAAACGCTGCGGCATCCAACGATTGCCAGTGGCAGTCCGGTGCTGGAATTTTATGGAAACCTGCTGGAAATCCACCCGTGCATGTCCGTTCGGTCCGGGCGGGGATTTTCCAAGGGAATTGATCTTCCAGCGCGAAGTTCTGGACATAGAACGCCACGCCCTCCGTGGGTGCGGTCGAGGATGCCTCAAATGGACCGTGACCGATCACAACGCTGCCGTCCCGCCGGGTCAACCATGCCATTTCACCGCTCGTATTTTCCATGAATCGTCTCGTTGGCCAAGCCTGAAGGATGAGGGCCTGCCGCGCAAGATTCATTGAAGTCCGGTTCGGATTACTTTTTCAGATTCCGTCAAAAGGCGTCCCTTACATGGTTGATCCGGGGTTTTTCACCCTCTTCCACATAAATTTCGATCACGTCGAACCTCCAGGGGAGATTGCGGGTTCCCAATTGTTTCAACCAAGCATTCGCCCCGCGCTCGATGAGCGCCTGCTTCGTTTTGTCCACCGCATCGAGCGGACGGATCCTCGTGTCTTTGTGGCGGGTCTTCACTTCGACGAACAATAGGAGTTTGCCATCCCGGGCGATGATGTCCACTTCGCCACGCCGCGGGCCTTTGAAGTTCCGCGCGAGAATCCGGCAGCCATGCGCCCGCAACCAATCAGTCGCCACATTTTCACCATAAGCGCCGAGCCAGTTCCGGCTTCGGGGTTGGCCGTCAGGCCCCGTCAAATGGCAGGGCGAGTTGAGCCACCGGCTGAAACGAGCGACGATGGTAGCGACAAGGGCCGTGATTCCGTAACGCTTCAAGGTGGGCCTTAGTGCCATATCCCTGATGTTTGGCAAAGCCGAATTGCGGGAATTCCCGGTCGATTTCGCGCATCATCCGATCTCGGGTCACCTTGGCGATGATGCTGGCCGCCGCGATGGATAGAGAAAGCCCGTCTCCCTTGATGATCGCATCGTATGGAAACGGAAAATCCCGGACCGGCAGCCCGTCTATCAGGCAGTGATCGGGTGCGGGATCCAGCGCCTCAGCCGCACGTCTCATGGCGAGATGCGTGGCACGCAGGATGTTGAGTTTGTCGATTTCCTCGTGATCCGCAGTGGCGACCGACCAGATGACGGCGGGATCTCCGGTCAAGCGTTCGTAGAGTTCCTCCCGTTTAGTCGCGCTGATTTTTTTGGAATCATCGAGACCCGGACAGGAAAAACCGCGGGGCAGGATGGCTGCGGCCGCAGCGACGGGACCTGCCAACGGCCCACGACCCGCCTCATCGACTCCCGCGATCCTATGTAGGCCGCGAGCATGGAGGGCGAATTCAAATGTTAGATCAGGCACGGCTCAGAAGCGGGTAAAACGTTTTTTTACGGATAGGTGGGATGAGCCCATTGTCGAGAAAAGTTCCGTGACGAAAGCGGTGCCATCGGAATCCACCACCACGCCCACGCCGGTATGTGTCCAGCTATCCACCATGTTTTTGTGATGGTCATTGGAGTTTTTCCAGAGTTGGACGATCACCGGTCCTATCGCTGCGCCCGGGTGGTTGGCAGCGGCGACATTCTCGCTGATGTTCTCCATTTGATAGCGTTGGCGCGCGATCGCAGTGCGGCCATCGAATCCCATGTGGCTGACATTCGATCCGTAAAGTTTGAACGTTCCGCGGTTTTTACGCAGGTATTCGCAATGGAGCAGAGCCATACGATCCAACCCCGCATGTCGCTGGAGTGACTGTTTGCCCTGACTGATGCGGTAGGAATTGATGGCTTGGAAAACCTGGCCGGCAGCAGAATTATCGGTGCTGGGTGATGCGGAACCCGCGGATTTATCTGGCTCCGTCTGGCTTGCACAGGACGCCAAGGCAATAGCGCAAATCAAGCAGATGATTCGCGTGTGGGGATTGGTTTTCATTTACGATAGAATATCGATAATTCATATCACCGCAAAACCATGAGCGCAAAGAAAATCCATGATTTGAAATCAAAATGGATCAATCTGCTACAAAATGGAACACCTTCTGTAATTCGGTGGCAACCACGTCCGCTGCCTGCCTCACGATGATCGGACGCCCGGTTTCCGTCTCAAGGCTGGTCATGGTAACGCCGTCCAGACCGCATGGAGTGATGGCGAAGAATGGCGGCAGGCACTGACGGGTGACGTTGAGGGCGAATCCGTGCATGGAAATCCATTTCCTCACACCCACGCCGATGGAAGCGAGTTTCCGGTTTTCCACCCAAACGCCGGTGAATCCCTTGCGGCGCGTTGCGGTGACGCCGAATGCCGCGCAGGTACGGATCAGCGCCTCTTCGAGCAAACGCAGGTGCACGTGCAGGTCCCTGCCGCGCGGGGTCAGGTCAAGAATCGGGTAGCCGGTCAATTGGCCGGGACCGTGGTAGGTCGCCTGCCCGCCCCGGTTGGTCTCATGAACCGGAAACGGGAGAGTGGACGGATCGCGCAGCGAGGATTGGTCGCGCAGTCGGCCAATCGTGTAAACCGGTTCATGTTCTAACAAAAAAACCGCGTCGCCTAGGGTGCCGGCGAGAATGGCATCGACGTGGTTCTCCTGAAGACGGAGTCCGGCCTCGTAGGAAATCGGGTCGGGGAGATGGATGAAATGAATCATGAAATCTTAAGCGCGAAATTTGAAACGAAAGAGTCTGCTAGACGAGCCGGCGGTCTAGCAATTTAGCCTTGAGCGGATCGGATGCCTGGAGGTGGGCGATGGCGATGGCCAGCGCGTCCGCCGCATCGGGAGGAGGGGTTTCGGAAAGCCCGAGCAGCGCCCTCACCATGAAGGCGACCTGTGATTTGTCGGCATTACCGTTGCCCACGACGGCCATTTTCACCTTCTTTGGAGAGTATTCATAAACCGGCAGTCCGTGATCCGCCGCTGCGATCAAGGCCGCGGCGCGTGCGGCTCCCATGGTGATGGCCGTCACGTGGGATTGCACATAAATGATGCCTTCCACTGCGACCTCGTCGGGCTGGAATTTCTGGATGAGGTTCGCCAGATGGGTGCGGATTGCTGAAAGCGCGCCGGATTGCGGGATGCTTTTCGGAATGGAGATCACGTCATACGCGAGCACGGCCGGTTTGCGCGGATCGCCCTCCACCACGGCATAGCCGGTGTTTCTAACCGCAGGATCAATGGCAAGGACGCGCATGGTGGGGGAATTACCAAGTATGAATCACTAAATTCGAAACGGGAGAGCAGACATGAAATGGGGTCGTGAATTTTGCAAGAATCACCATGGCGGAACCCTACGAAAGGTAAGGACGTTGCAAAAGGAGAATTTGCGACTTAATACGGTGTAGCCGGATTGAAACGTTGAACTTCAAGAGGTGTTCCAGGAAAATACAAGGACTTGGAGCTGCTTGATGTGAAGAGTGATGACTAAATCATGGACAGTAGAATCAATTCCGACGATTTCCGGAACCCAACATTCCTCGCAAGGCAGGATAATCGATCTTCGCATTGTGTCTGCGGTCCAAAGGAATCTGCTCGATATGAATAACCTTACGAATCCCCAATTCCTCCGCCTTCAGTCGGATTTCGGTGGCTTCGCCCGGATTGCAAATCCCGCCTACCACGAGTGTGCGATCACCTTGCCAGTCAATTGCCGCCATGCGGGTTTCAGGAAACATTTCGCGCATGGCGCACTCGATGGCAAACGGGTAGAGCAAGGCATCCTCCGGCAGACCATCCGGAGCGGGAAAAGACGGCAGTTTTTCAGCGCATCGACCTAACAACCATATCCGCCCATTTTCATCGATCCAACCGGCATCCCCGGTGCGGTGCCACACACGGCCATCAACATGAATCTTGGTCTCGTTATCGCCAACTCCGTCCAGGTAGCCATTCAGCACGTGTTCTCCCGTTACGACTATTTCGCCAGCCTGTTTGTTAGGGGTTGCCAAACTGGCAAAATCATCGTGGCACATCGGTCCCAGTGGTTCGCCCCAGCGATCTTCGATGACCCGAAGTTGGATTTCAGCCACCGGTTCACCGGAACAAAGGCCGCCGCCAAGTCGGGTGAGGGCCGCGGATGCTTCCGCTTCATCCGCGGAAAAATGAGAAATCGGTTCGGCTTCGGTGGATCCATAAACGGAATGAATCAAATTGCTAGAAGGTCCTGTGGATAAGCGCCTCAATAAATCCGGGAATACTGGCGCTCCACCAGTGAAGATTTTACGGAACGATGGCATTCCGACAGAGGACCTCAGAAGTCCTTCGAAAAATGCGGGTGACGCAGTGCACCGGGTGATTCCGTGTCGTTCGCATTGGTGACGAATGGCTGCCGCATCAGGTGTCCCGGGCCGTGAAAGATCGGTTGCCGCCAACACGCTCGTAAGGCCGGATGCCAGATTCGCCAGCACGAAGACCGGTAGAGTCACCAGATCCACCTCGCCATCTTCGTAAGATAGCGCACGCGACAAAGTCCGGTGCTGTGCTAACAAAAATCCGTGACTACGGACCGCCGCCTTGGGAACTCCTGTGCTGCCGCTGGTGAAAGTGATCAACGCGGGTTCGTCATCCGGAATAACTGTGATCAGGCATTCTCCCGTATCGGTGCGCCAAGTTCGCGCCCAGGGAAACCACGGACCCGCGACGATCGCAATACGAATGCGCCGCATTTCCGGAATCGTCAAACGCAGACAGTGGGCTTTCCAGGATCCGAAATATGCGTCGGGCATCAAACGCCGGCAGCAATTCGATAGAAACTCACGCCCCGCCGAGGGATCAGCCAGCATGACCCGGAGACCGGCATGAAAAGCAGCCAGAATCAACTCATACAACTCGATCGAAACCGGTTGGAAAACGAGTATCACTTGTCCACGATTCAAACCCATGGATTGCAGGGCAGACGCACCTGCCGAAACCCGCCGTGATAGCGCACCAAAGGTCACTACCCTGTCACGGCCATTAAGTGAATCGATCAAGGCCGGACGCTCTGGATATTGGTTCGCCCGCTCTGTCAGAAGTGTTACGAGATTCATAACGATTTGGAGAAAAGAGCGTATCTTCTGAAGACCTGGCCATGGTGCCGACCGGTGATTCTCAACGAGGTGTTGGTCTCGTGCTGGAGCGCATGGATCATTTCTGTGTAGCCCTTTTGCCTGCCCAGTCGATGAATCTCGTCGATCAATAGACTGCCAAGCCCGGCACACCGCGAAGCGGGATCCACCGCCAGGGTTTTCACCACCAGCGCTGGAATTTCGCCCCTTGCCTCCGCTTCGAGATCTCGAAGCGCGAATACAAAACCGCAGGGAACTCCGTCGCGTTCGGCTATTCTAACGAAATCAGGGTCGACCTTGTCGCGCACCTTGCGGTAAGCATCCAGAAATGACGTCTCATCCAAAGGCGTGTAAAGGAAATTTCCGGAAAAACTCCGCAGGCTGATGCGGTATATCGTGCGCAGTTCGTCGTCATAGCGGCTTGAATCCAGTTCGCGAATGACAATCCGCGAGCGGATAAGTCGATCTCTCAGGCAGGGCAGCACGGTCGGGGTGTTGATTTCCCGGATGATGGATGAAGAATATCGCGAGAGTTCCTCAAATCCTGCTTGCCGCCACCAATCGGGGTATCCGGCTGGATTTCGTGGTTCTAGCAAAAATGGGCTGTGGCCGTCGCTTTCAATCACGAAGCGGTAGCGTCGCCACGTATTGCCGTTCATCGGTCCCACAGCGACTCGGAATCCCAGATCACGCAGATGATCGCTGGCTCCATCTAGCAGAGTTTTTGCGGCTTTGGCGTCACGTGCTGCAAAGCCGCCGATCGCGCCGATTTTCACTCCGCCGATCATGGGTGTTTCCTTCCACCACAGGGCGGCATGGGCGATTACGGATCCGGTGTGTTCCATCAAAACTACACGTCCATCGGGATTTTCACTAGACGGCGCCATGGAATAGGGAGATGCCAAGCCCTCTGCCATTGATAAGTCGGGACAAGTTGCACCTTCGTAAAAATGAAATTTGGGAGTGATCATGAGCGAACGAGGAGGGCGGGAATTGAAGCGGCGAGTGCGAGAAATCCTTCCAGCAGCCATAACCATGTGGCATGGCCGTGATAGTCCTTGCGAGCTCGCTGTGAGAGAAAAGTTATCATTAGCGTGCATATCAACGCCACAATCACAGCCAGCATCAAACGACTGTAATCCGGCCAAAACCACAAGATTCCGGGTAAACCGGCCACTATCCAGCCCTTGAGAGTCGCGCGAAGAGGTTTCGGCGAGAAGTGCCCGAGCCAGGAAAGTGTCGCCATGTCTAACATGGCGAGCTGTGTGGCCATCGCAAACGAAACTCCAGCCAGGCATGTAAGTTTGGGCAGCGTTCCGCAGCCGGCCATGATCACCCAGGGTAGACAACCAAGCGAGTGGGCCAGAACAGCATCCAGGCGGTGATCGAACACCTTGGAAAGTTTGTGCCTGCGGGTGGTGACCAAATGGCAGATAAACACCGCAACCGGCGGCAACACGAAACGCCAGTCGGCGATGACCGCACAGCCGTAACCTAACAGCGCTCCGCCCAGCAAGGCACCGCCACTCAGTGTGGACCAACGGGACCCGTAAATGACCAACGACAGCAACAAGCCAAGTGCGACGAAGCGCCCAGCTAGCGCTGGCGAATCAAGTGGAAGTAAGCGCTCAAGCACGAAAAAACACCCGAGAGGAACCACCAGATTGTCAAATCCCCGGTCTGAGATTCCTTCCGCCATCATCGCAAGTGTCGCGAGAATCAGCCCGATCCACAGAGCGTGAACCCAATCGATCTGCCCCCAGTAGACCAAAGGCACGAAGGCACACAGGAAAGCGGTTGCGAGAAAAATTGCCGATCCTTCGACCGTCTTGAAACCCTCGCCGCAGCCATAGCGGCATTTGCCCCAGCGGGTGCCGACCAACGCTCCCGCCGCGTCAGATATGGTTAGAATTCCGATTGGAATCACATGCAGAAGCATCACACCATGGGAGCCATGAAACACCGCCGCTACCGATGGGGCGAATAATACCTCACCGTAAGAGAGTCGTTTGATGCCATGCAATGCTGAACCCATGCCGTTGCGCAAAGAGGGAACCAACCGCAACACACCAAGAAGGGATGTCGCGAGCCCCGCTAAAATCCAGACTGGCAAGGGCCTTTCGAAAATCCAAGGGAAGGCAACACAGCCAAGACCCATCCCGACATGAACTGTCTTGCGTGCGACCTCGACCGAGGCTCCGAATCGCAATGCCAACCAACGGATCAACGGCAAACCCAACACCAAACCGGCCACCACAAACAGCACCATCAGCCAATCGTGCATGCTCATCCCATCACCTCCTCCACCACGAATCGGCTGTAGAAAAACGCCCGGTCTTCCGCAAACAAGCGCTCAGCATCGGCAGCGCAAGAGTACAATCGTGCTGCCAGCGTGTCGGGTCGCGAGCGCGGTGCGAGCATGTTCCAATAGGCCAGTCGCGCGGCGGGATTCGCGGCGTCCGCGATTTTTTCCAACAACGCGGCGGTGTTGATTTTGCTCATGTATTCGAAAATATCGCTGAGATTGAAGGCGTCGTAGCGTCGTGCCGGTTGTTGCTCCAGCAATTCTTCAAGTGAGCCATGCGCCACTTCAAATCGATTTTCAGTGAGGGCGTTGCGGATTTGATTGAAATTTTTCTCTTCCAGGGCTTCCGGTAGAACTTCGCCATGTGTGCCAGTTAGAATCCAGTGGAGATAAGGATTTTCCGACGGATCGAGAACCGCCAATGCGTGGCGGGTTCTCATCAGGATGCGATCGGCAACCGAGCCCTCCACATAACGGAAAAACTCTGGATCACGCCCCAAGGCACCCATGACGGTTCGGGAAAAGAACAGCTGAAAAATCCAGCGCCAGCGCCGGTTGTCCCAGATTCCGTTGTAGAACCGCTCTCTTTCAGTGGGCGATCGCTGAACCAGCAATGACTTCACGCGATTTCCGGAATGTGCCAACGGCAGCACGATATTTCGGAACATCGCGAAGTAATTCTCGAATTTCCCAGCCGAGCCGATTCCCCATTCGATGGCGGCCGGTATCGAATCCCAGAAGTCCCGGGCTGTCGAAGGCAGGCCTGGCCGGCAGGCTTGATAGATGACGTGTCGCCTCGATGATGGACGCGAGCCGATCAATTCCAGGAAGTCAGCATGATCGAGCGTCAAGTACGCAGAGCGTCGTAGTTCGATGCATGCGATTTGTGCTGGATTCATTTCCACGGCAGTTACCGTCGAAGCGCCATTTGCCAGCAGGGCAAAGCTGTTATCTCCGGCGGATCCGATGCTCAGGCAATTTCTGTCCTGAGGTTTCAACGCAGCGGTTAGCAGGCGTGAATCTTCCCAACATTGCGCGTAGCGGATCACCGAAAAATCGGCGCGGTGCTGGATTTCGGAGGTGCTCATGATTCCAAGATCCTCACGGTTCCGGCAGTTCCATCCATTTCAACGAGGTCGCCGGTTTTCAGGATGCGGGTGATGCCGGGTAATGAAACGATGCACGGCAGACGCAGTTCGCGCGATACGATGGCCGAATGGGAAAGCAGGCTGCCACGTTCGACTAACAATCCCGCAGCAGCGGGGAAGAGCACGACCCAGCCTGGGTCGGTTTGGCGGGCTACGAGGATTTCTCCGGATTCAATCCTCGCGCCGCGAGGGTCCAGCACCACCCGCACCCTGCCGGTGACACGGCCGGGACATGCGCCAGTTCCTGTTAGTGATCCGCTGTCGTTCTCCGCCGGTGGGATGTTTTCATTTTCGAAACGGGTGTAACGCGATACCGGCCCGCGGGTCCTGAAGCGGTCCGGCGGCGGCTCGGTTGCTTGATAATCGGTGAATTCCGCGCGACGTTGCCTGGCGAGAATGCCCAGAGCTGCGGTGGTTCCGGTGGCCTCCCAGACGGCTAGTATTTCCCCGAGTTCCAGATAGAAAACATCATCTGCTGAATCGAGCACGCAATCAGCATATAGCCTCTGCCCGAGTTCTCGGAGGATGGAGCGCACGCGGCCGAACAACCGGGTCCGCTCGAATCGTAGGTTTTCACGGGAACAAACCCGCTCGCGGGCATGACGGAGCACGAAGTGGAACAGCGCGCGCTTGATAGGGTTGCCGATACGCGGAACCTCCATCGCCACAGGCAATGGCGGGGCTTCTGCCTCGCCACGGAGCGCCATCGATCCGATTGAAATCAGCAGACTCGCCGGATCATCCCGAACGGTTGGACTTTCCAATTTAAGCTCTTCAAGACAGCGGTCGCCGAAGTCTGTCAAATAGCGTTCGAATTCGATGGAGAGATCGGGGAAACGGTAAATCGAATCAAGTTTGAGGCGGGTAGGTGTTGCTGGATCTGCTAGAATCGCACCGAGGTCGTCATGGTTGGCGGCGAGGCGGGCCATTTTCAGGATACGACGCGGGGGTTCCGCGCTGATGATATCGCCGGAGTCTAGCAGTAGATGGTTTTGCAGCGCGCCGGCGGAATCGCCCGCCCACTTCGCGCATAAACTACGAAGAAGGCCGTAGAAGATCATCGCGAAAAAGTCGTTCACCAACGGCGCATCCCATTTTTTCAACAGCTTACATTCGAGATCGCGGTAATGACTGACAAGCTCCTCGCCGCTCATCCGTTCCAGCGGCACCGGTGGGGCATCGAGCGCCTGATTGAGGCGTAATTGAAAACGGGCGATCTGTTTGCGAAGGCCGATGTGTTGGCGGATCAAGCCAATGCCGGTGTGGATCAGCGCAAGAGTATCGGCAAGGCGGCTCACCCGGTTTTCCTCAATGATGCCGCTGACAATTTCATCGGGGAGTGGTTCGCGAACGCCCATCATTTGCTCCATGAAACCGCGGTTGAGTTGGAATCCGGGGAGCAGCGCAAGCGTCCGATACCAATTCGGCAGATTGTAATACACCCGGCCCCGGATCAGTCCGAGCATGTGTGGAAACACATGATCCGATCTCTCGATCCGCGCATGCGGTACCGACATCAGTGCGCAGAACTCGCGATACACCGAATCGTAAATCCGACGGGCGAAGGAAAATGTCAGTGGGGTGGTCACGCCGCCATAACTCTCGGCGATGTTGCTGTTATCCCATACCCGCAGTGTGTCGTCGGGATCGGGTGTATGGCCGAGTGTGGTGATCGGACGCGATTGGAGAAGCCATAACTTTCCGTTACTATCGATGGCCCACTCGATGTCCTGTGGTCTGCCACAGGCGGATTCGCAGCGTTGCGCGAGAATGGCTACCGCTTTGGCATCGGCATCATCAAGGATTTCACAAGCCGACTGATCGATGATTTCACCGATGCGGGAAATCCGCCAGTCCTCACCGTCGCTTTCACCGGAGACCAGTTTTTCCCCGGTTCCTGGGACTGCGGAAACCACAGTCAACCCGCGCTTGCCACTCACCGGATCGGCGCTGAAGGCGACTCCGGCACAGCGCGGAGCAATCATGCGCTGCACGAGCACGGTTGGCATGGAGGGAGTCGGCAATCCACCCTCGCGGCAGTAACTGATTATGGACTCGCTTTGCGCCGATGCCCGGACGTCGGCAATTCTAGCAGAAACATTTTCCGCTGACACATCGAGGTGACTTTCAAACTGACCGGCAAACGAATGTCCCGCGCCGTCTTCCATTGCGCCCGACGAGCGAACGGCATAGGACCCGTTGCCTAGGATGGCGAGCGCCGATTTCAGTTCGTCCTCACTCCAAATGGCGTCCGGTGGCACGGCAAACCAAGCTGGCACTTCGAACCTGAGTTCGCCCAACCGAGCCAAAGCCGCACCTTTTCCGCCTAAAATTGCGAATGATGCATGGTCGAGTGAATTGGAAAAAATGAGGTGCATGACGGGTTTATCCACGCAAACAAAGCGGTACGATGCCGAGAAGTAGATAGAGTGTGAGTGTCCACAGTCCGGTGATGGATTCAATGCGTTTGCCCGGCAGTTGGCCGTAAATGTAGCGGGGAAGCAGAAGAATCACGATCGCGAGAATTGTGCCCAGCCCCAGCATCAATGGTCCGGCAAACCCGATGCGAGACGCTGCCATTCCCGCGCAGCCCAAGGTGGCCAGCAACGCGGCCAACCATGACGCCGCCCCGCCGGATTTGCCCCAAAGTCGGCTGTAGGTTTCCACGCCTTCTTCCTCATCGCCGGGTTGGCGCAGCTTACGACAGATTTCGATGACGATGCCATTGAAAAAGCTTGCTGCTAGAAACCACCCAAGTCCGGATGGCGTTGACGATCCGCGGGGCAGCCATTCGCAAGCCGTTCCGAAAAAATCAACCAAGGGCATGATGCCCATGTGGGTGAGCAGATAGACCACCGGTCGCGCTTTCAGCCAACTCCGGCAGAAAAACTCAACGCTCATCAGCGTCAGGTAAGTCCATGCAACCGCAAGCACGAGCAGCAGGCGGATATCATGAGCCAGAACCAAGCCGATTTGTATGACTGCCGCGATGATGAACATCACGCGCAATTCGGAGAGTTTCACCAATCCGCGCGGCACCGGGCGATAGGGCCGCCATCGTGCATCCTCATCGGCGTCCTTGAATTCGTCGGCGATGCGCAATTGTAAAAACATCAGCAGGCAGACGCCGAACGCCGTGAGATAAGATTGCCAACCGGGTGCGGGCGCGCCGCGAAGAAGGCTGGAAAACGCCACCGCACAAGCGCTGAAGGCGGCGATCAATGGCCCATGCGCCAGCAAGGGAAAACGTTCTTTCTGATAGATAAGCCAGCGCTTCATGGAGATTCGATTACCGCACCCTTGCCGCTTCGTTGCCGGGCCAGTTTGCGGTGGGCGCGGGAGAAATGTCCTGAAGCAAGGGCCGCGATGATGGATAATTCGCCGGCTAACAGCAAACCCGCGCACACTTCGGCGAGGGCGCGCGCTTTGCCGGTTCCATATAAACCCATCAACTCCAGGCAGGCCTTTTGTGAGGGCAGCCCGGTGCCACCGCCCACCGTTCCTACCATGATGCCCGGCAAAGTGACCGAGGCATACAGACCTCCGTTTTCCGTGACCTCGAAGCGGGTCACTCCGATCGCCGATTCGGCGACGCAGGCGGCGTCCTGACCGGTCGCCAGATAAAGCGCGGCAAGTCCGTTGGCGAAATGGCCGTGAATGCCAAGAGTGCCGCTGAGCACGCCGCCGATGGCTGACATTCGCCAATAATCCGCCATCGCCTGTGGCGTGGTGTGCAGGTGTTTGGCGATCAGTTCCGCCGATAGGTGCGCTTCCGCAGTCACCTTCTTTCCCCGAGCCGATACGAACGCACGTGCGCTCGCTTTTTTGTCTCCTGATAGATTGGATTCGACATAGTGACGCTTCGGTTGGACCGGCGAACGGGCGATGATGTCGTCACAAATCGCCTGGGTCGCGAGTGTCACCATGTTTTGGCCGGAGGCGTCTCCGGTGGTGAACTCGAAGTTGAGATAGACATGGTTTCCCTCCACCGTGCAGGCGATATCGACCAATTGGCCGTGTGAGGTGGTGGTTGCGACGATCCGATGGAATTCATCGAACTCTCCGACTGCCCACACGACGAAACGGCAGGCCTCGGTCGCCGTTTCAAAGACAAATCCCGGCGCACGGCTCAGGCTTTCATAAAGCACCAGTGCCGAGCAACCGCCTGCCGCAGTGAGCAGTCGGCATCCGCGATGATAACTTGCGACCAATGCCGCTTCGGTCGTCGCCAGTGGGATCGGATAGTCGCCCTTTGCCGCGAGGCCGTTGACCCGAAGCGGACCTGCCAGGCCGATCGGCATCCGCAGCAGGCCGATGGCGTTTTCGATGTTTCCCTGATAGAGTTCAAGATCGTCCGGACATTTATCGAGTAGAATCTCCTGCAAGGCCGGGTCGCCGCCGATTTCATCCCACATGGCGCGGGCTCGGGTGAGCGAGACTTTGGCGCTGCCGGTCGGCACGCGGGGTGGCGATTCCAAGACCGGTTGCAGACGTTGTGCTGCAATTTCAGGGCTTACGCCGCCAAGGATGCTGGCGACATGCTGCTTGGTAAGATCCCGTTTGCCACTCATTGGCGGATCATTGATGTGACCTGTCGCGAGGTCAACCGGGAAATCCGGAGGTTCAGTGCCAGATCTCGCCTTTCGTGACATCGCCCGGGACGTCGAGCAGTTGCACGCTGGAAATCGTTTTCATCGTTTTATGGTCGGAAAAGGACCAAACGATTTTCTTGTCGGGCGTGATTTCCATCAGGTGGGGAGCGGTGCCGAATTTCCCGTGGCCGAGCCAGTTCGACATCACGGTGTTGCCGTTGGGCAGGCGCTGGAGGCCTGTCATGAATGCGAGCTTGATTCCGGGAAGGTCGCCATTTCTAACCGACCATACGACCTTGCCGGATTTGTCGGCTTCGAAAACCTGCGGTCCGGTCTCGGATTTCTGGTCGCCGCAGGCGATGAGCGTGTTTCCGTTAGGTAGGCGTGTCGCGCTGTGCGGGCCTCCGGGAGCGGGGATGGATGCGACCACCTTGCCGGTTGGGTCGTATTCGGTGACCACCTGCGCGCCGTGATGGCACACCAGATAGTTTCCGTTGGCGAGTCGCCTGGCATTGCGGATGTAGAGATGTCCGCCGTCCTTGCCTTCCGGCAGCAGTTTCACTTCCTTGACGATTTTTCCGGCGGGGTCGATTTCCAGCAGGCGGCCGGTATTGCATTCCGCGGTGAACGTGTTGCCGTTTTCCAGGCGCTGGCAGGCGAAGATCTCGCTCTTGGATTGGTAGTCGAAAACCACTTTCTTGTCCCGCGTGACCTCGCGGACTCCGCGTCCGGTGTTGAAGAGCAGGTTTCCGTTAGGAAGAACCCAGATGTCGTCGCAATTCTTGGCGGGGTATTCCCATTCTACAGCTCCATCGGCGGATACGATGAACACTTTTCCCTGGGCATAATCCGTGCAGGCAAACGGGTGACCGGCATTTTCTGCGGCTTGGCCGGTGTGGCAGAGGAGGGTGGTTAGAATCAAGGTGAGAAGGGATTTCATTTTGCGGCAGTTTCGGGTGATTCTTCGAAGACGATGCGGAAGCCGACGTTGAATACGCGTTGGAACGGCTGATAGGAAGTTTGTTTGCTGACGGTTGCTTTGTCAGGCCGGTCATACCATGAGCCGCCCCGGGCGATTTTGTCGCCTTGCGCGGTGGATTCGTCCGTCCATTCCCAGGCGTTGCCGATCATGTCGTGCAAGCCCCAGGCATTGGCTTGGTAGCGGCCGACTTCGGTGGTGACAAATCCACCGTCGTCGTAGCGGTCGTCGCGGGGAATCCAATCGTCATAGCGGCTGGGATTGGTGATGGGTTCGGCCTTCGAGTAATTTCCGCGCGCGGTGCAGGCGGCAAATTCTTTCAGGGAGCGGTCGCCGAGATTGGCAAAACCGGAGTAGTCACAATCGGCCGCGCCGAATGGAAACGCGGTGGTTGCGCCTGCGCGGCAGGCCCATTCCCATTGCGTGCCGGTCGGGAGTCCTGACTTGCCGTGGGTCTTTGCGTCAAGCCAGCGGCAGAATTCGTTAGCCTCGTTCCACGACACGCGCACCGCCGGTTGGCGGGTTTGGTTCATGTCGTATCCCAGTCGTCCGAACTGATAGCCATGGCGGGATTCGTCACGGCTGTCATGTGTGGGTTTGAATTTCCGGAACTGCTCGTTGGTCACCTCGAACTTGCTGATCCAGTATGGGGCGATAGCCTTGCCATTCAGGCGGCCGCCTGGAACGCGGACCAGTTCCAGGGTGGTGCCGTCGCCGAGATCGAGTGTGCGAGCCTCAGGCTTGGCTGCTTCAATCTGGATGGCCACCTGCGGTTCTTCTGCGGGGACCGGTTTGGCGATCACAGGAGTGGTATCGTAAGCGGGGAGCGTCGGGATTTTCTCGAAGTCGGGCATAGGGCCGGAGGGGGCGTAAAGTTTCCTGAGTTCGTTGGAGCGAGCCATCACGGGTGCGACTTTTTCCGTGCCAACGATCTCGCCCCAGGTGCCGTGATAGGGGGCGTTGAGATCCGCCCAGGTGGCGAATCGTTGTAAGGATTCCTCATCAAGTTTCACTCCGTGGTGGCCTTGGCGGAGCATCTGGCCGAGTTCGGTGCTGCTGAAATGATAGTCCATCGGGCTGAGCATTCGCATATCGCTCTCAATTCCGGGCCGTCGGATATAGCGGTGCAGTTCGGCATACGATGCGCTGAATTTTCCGCCGTTTATACCAGCGTTTCCTGCGATCTGGGATTCCCAGTCGGTGATCATGCGGTCGCCTTTCAGATAGGGTTTCGCTTGGTTAGATCCATCCGCGTGACACTGGACGCAGTGGCGGTCGAGCACGGGCTGCACTTCGCGGGCGAAGTTGAATCCCCGTGCCGGGCCGTGCCAGGAGGGAGTGATCTCCGAGGGGGGGCGCCGTGCCGCGATAGGCAGGGCCAGCGAGGGTGCCTTGTTTTGTCCTTCATGGCAACCGATGCATGAAACGCTCTCGCCGGGCATGCCGACAAACCAGCTCCGCATGAGTTGAATCGCCTGGCCATGCTCGTCGAGCGGTTGCACGTTGACTGGTGTTTGCGCGGGAATCTTGAAATGGGCCGAACCATCCTTTTCGACGGGCACCGTGCCCAGCACGCGTTTGATATCCCACGGACCATCCATGCCGATGCTGCCGATCAATCCACCGGTGCCGCGCTTGCTGAAATAATACTCCACCACGCGGAGACTTTTCACCGTGCCTTGGGGGATTCCCGCCAGACCTTCTCCGCGGTAAATATCGGTTAGCAATACGGTGGCTTCGGACTTGCCAAGATCAACGCGGTCCGGGATGCATGGCGCGCGCGGGGTTTTCATCAACGCGATCGGATCTAACAAAGCGATATCCTCCATCTCTCGGATCAGCGTCATGTTGTCGAATACGTCCACCAGATAGATTCCCCACAGCGAGTCCGCAGATGGTTTGCAGGAAACGATTACGTATTTTTCGCTGAGCGGGTAAGGCATCAGGAACTGCGGCCAGACGCCGTCCACCAGGCGGTCGCGGACGATCGGTTCGACCTTCTTGCCATGGCCCGGGATTTCCTGTACCACTCCGTCCGCCTCCTTGCGGCCCATCGAGGGATCGAGAATCAGGAGACGTCCCGAGCGTGCGATGCCGTGGTGTCCGCCCGCCACGCCGATGATTTTCCGCGGGTGTCCTGGCATTGGCCGCGCATAGAAGAACGAATTGGGGAAATACGAGTTACTGCCGTAAAGTTCGGTTTGGTTGGTGCCGTCCGGATTCATTTGAAACAGGCGGCGGGAGTTTGAGTGCGGGAGGTCGTTGTATTCCCAGCGCTGATACATCACCCGCCCGTCCGGCAGCATGGTGGGACACCAGTCGCTGTCCTGCTCGAAGGTGAGCTGGCGGATTTTTCCGGTTTTTGGATCCAGCAGGTAGAGACACACCATGATGCTTGAGCCTGCCACGCAGGGAAGGCCCTGATAGACCGCGGTGGATGCGAAGATGATGCGTCCGTCAGGAAGATAACAGGAATCGAAGTGACCCACGTCGGCTCCATCATCCGGAGTGAGTTGCTTTGGGGCCGAACCGTCCGCGCCCATCTCGAACACCCGCCAGTTTCCCTGTGCGCCGATGGAGGAAAACATGATGCGGCGGGCATCCGGATCCAGTTCGAGATCGGTCACGATCTTGCCGTCATCCGGTTGATAGAGAGTTTTGATTTTCGGTTCGCCACGGAGGTTGCTGAGTATGGAAATCGAGTTGTCCCAACCGGTGCGGGGCAGCGTATCATTGGTATGGGCGTTGAGGGTGCCGACGCCGAGTTCGCCGCTCATCGCGGACCGCGCTTTATCGCCCAGGCGTCGCTGGAGGACGAGAAGGCGGTCGAAGTCGAGCAATGGATTGGCCAGCAGTGCCTCGCGCTGGAGAGCGGCGAATTCCGCATCATCGGTGATGGTATCGAGCTTCGCTAAAAACACCGGTGCCCTGGTGTATTGCTTTGGATAAGTGGCGGCCAGATCCTTGATCGCAAGGCGGAGCGGTTCCGGATTGAATGCTCCGGCTGGCTGGGCCAGAAGCAGCAGGAAAGCCAGGAAGGGGATTCTTCGTTTCATGATTCATGCAGTTGCCGTCAGGGAAACCGGCGGAAAATGATGAGTACAGATAAGGATGATTGCTGGCGAATCTTTCACGTTCCTTTGGTGTGCGGCCTCATCGAGGCCGCGCTACCTTAGCTGCCTTTGGAGCTTCACGCCGCTACGGTTTGCAAAATGCGACGGTCATAGACCGCCGCTACAGTTGGGTTAACGCCGCTTTTTCCCGCCGCCGGTTTTCTTCTTGCGGATAGGTTTGCCCGGCGAGGTGTCGAGCAGGGCGGTGTAGATGTATTCAAAATCCTCCAGCTTGCGGCGCGGGATTGTCTGGTCGATGAAAATTTCCACGGATTTCGCGTAGTCGAGTTCGTCGGCGGTGAGGATGGTGAAGGCATCGCCCTCGGCCTCGGCGCGGCCGGTGCGGCCGATGCGGTGGACGTAGTCTTCGGCGTTTTCCGGGACGCGGTAGTTGATGACGTGGGAGACGCCGGAGATGTCGATGCCGCGGGCGGCGACGTCGGTGGCGACGAGGATTTCGTATTCGCCGGACTTGAATCCGGCGAGGGCTTTCATGCGATCGACTTGGGAGATGTCCGAGTGCATGGCGGCCACTTTGGTTTGGCCGGTGGTCTTGATGAGCTGGGTGAGTTGGTCCGCCTCCTTGCGGGTGCGGGTGAAGATCATCACCGAGTGGTAGTCGGTTTGTTTGAGCAGTTCCAACAGGATGTCGTCACGCTGGTCCATGGCCACCGGATAGAACGCGTGGGTGACGGTGGTGGGGATCGATGCGCGGGCGATCTCGATGCTCTGGGGTTCGGTGAGGCACCATTGAGCGAAGGTCTGGATGGCCGGCGGCATGGTGGCCGAGAAGAACAGCGTTTGGCGGCCATCCCACGGGCAGAGGTTCACGATCTTGCGGACTTGCGGGAGGAAACCCATGTCGAGCATGCGGTCCACCTCGTCGAGGATGAGCACTTTGATCGCACCGAAACGCATCGAGGTGCGGTAGAAATGATCGACCAAGCGGCCGGGAGTGGCGACGACAATGTCAGCGCCGGCTTGAAGTTGTTCCACCTGGGTGCCAAGGCCGACGCCGCCGTAGAGCAGGGCGACTTTGAGTCCGGTGTGTTTGCCGTATTTTTCGAATTGCTCAGCCACCTGGTGGGCGAGTTCCCGTGTCGGTTCGAGTACGAGGATCTGGGGTTTGCCGAGTTTTTCGATTTTCGAGAGGGTGGGCAGGGCGAAAGCGGCTGTCTTGCCGGTGCCGGTCTGGGATGCTCCAATGACGTCCTTTCCTTCAAGAATGATTGGAATGGCCTGCGCCTGAATCGGCGTCGGGGTGGTATAACCGGATTCCTCAATGGCTTCCAGAACGGCTGCGGAGAGCCCAAGTGTGTCAAATCCCATGCGGCGGCCTAAGTAGTGGGTGCTGCCGGTCAGGTCAAGGGGCGATTCTCCATCGAGCCGGGGATTGGGGTGTTTTCTTGGGGAAAACGGTCCGAATGAGCGGGAATCGGGTGTAAGAGGGGCGGTGAGGGGGTGTGTTTTTTATTGCGGCGGGACGCCGCAATCACGGCCTGCCGCGAGACGCGTCAGCCACGATTTTCACTGTCTTGACATGCGCAGGTTCCAGTCACACTCTCGGAGCCGATCAACCATTGGGTCTTCTCTGAGGATTTCTTTGGGGTCATCCGAATTCGTATCTTCAAACCATGAAAAAATCCATCATTCGTCTGTTCATGGGTGTGGCCTTATTTGCCATGCCAAGTCTGCTTCAAGCATTTCCAGGCCACCCGATCGTCGCCGGTCATTATCCTGCGGGTGTTGAGGGTATCAAAGGCTCGTCCCTGCCGCCTCCCGGAGTCTATTTCCGTGATTACAACCTGTTTTATTCCGCCGACCATTTCGAGGGTGGCCCGCCGAATTTCGATATTTTCGCATACGTCAATGCCCCGCGCCTGATTTGGATGACCGATTGCAAAATCCTCGGAGCAGACTATGGCATGGATATCATTGTTCCGTTCGGCTACATGGACTGGGATGTGGGTGGTGTGAGCAACAGCTACAGCGGTATTGGTGACATCCAACTGGAGCCGCTCCTGCTCTCCTGGCATTTCCAACAGTTTGATATTGCCGCCGGTTACGCCGTGTGGGCACCGACGGGGGATTTCAGCGCGAATCGTCCGGATATTCTGGCGAAGGGGTTCTGGTCCCACATGCTGACACTCGGTGGTACATGGTATTTCGATGCCGAAAAAACCTGGGCTCTCTCGCTGTTGAACCGCTATGAGTTCTGTCACGAACAGGAGGATACCAACATCGATCCCGGCCAAGTTTACACTCTGGAGTTCGCCCTCAGCAAGTCCGTCACCAAAACCCTGGATGTCGGCCTGATCGGCTATTGGCAGCAGCAAACCACCCAAGACAGCGGACTTGGCGCGACCAGCGCTCATGACCGTAAGATCGGTCTTGGCGCGGAAATCAGCGGGGTTTGTCCGCTCACGGGCTTGTTGGGTTCGTTGCGCTACGCCTATGAAATGGATGCGGTGGAGCGGCCGGAAGGTCATCTGGTCGTGTTTACACTGACCAAGCGGTTTTGATAAATTGACAAGCTGGCTCTTGCAATTTCCTCCAACGGCATGTCCGTTTGGAGGAACGGTCGGGCGGTTCTCACGAGTTTCCCTAGCCGCCTTCCATCCCATTCAGAGCCGATTTCATGAAAAAGTGCCCCTATTGTGCCGAGGAAATCCAGGATGAGGCGATCAAGTGCAGGTATTGCCAGGAGTTTCTCGACCGTCCGCGTTACGCCGTGCCGCCGCTTCCTTCGCAGCGGGAGGCGTTGCCATTTTATTTGAGGACATCGTTCATTGTCCTGATGTTTTTGAGTGTTCCTCCGTTGGCGTTGCCGTCGGTATGGCTCCATCCGAAGCTGAACATCTTTTGGAAAATTGCGATCACAGCGGCGGTTGTTGGGTTCTGCTGGATTTCCTACACCTCCATTGTGGCCTTCATGCACCAGTTCGACGAGGCCACCAAGATGATCAACGAAATGAAGATTTGAGCCTGTTTAAAAATGGCAGGGACCGCCCTCCGGGCGGTCCGGCGAATGGAATGATAGTGTTGGCAACCATGGAAATGCTTGAGAATCGACTCATGGCTGATCGCGCAACCCTCATTCTCAGGGATCGCCCGGAGTGTAGTCCCTGCCTTCGGTAAGAATCAGGCGGGCTCTAAATCCCCAATATTAAATTACCCAATTTGACTTCGCTGCGCTCCGTCCAACCAGAATGGCTTCGCATGATTTTCCAAGCCGCCAAAGCCGCCAAAGCGGCCGCTGGTTTCCAATTTCCCTTCCGGGATTATTGGTTCACGTGGCCGAGGACCTCGACTTTCACCGGGGCGATTCCGTTGCTGCGGAATCCGAGGCGATCTGCGGTGCCGATGGTGAGATCGATGATGCGTCCGCGGATGTAGGGGCCACGATCGTTGATGGTGACGATCTCGGAGCGGCCGTTGTTTTCGTTGGTCACACGGACTTTGGTGCCCAAGGGCAGGGTCTTGTGGGCGGCGGTGGCGGCATCATTGGTGAGCCGCTGGCCGCTTGCGGTGCGGGTGCCGTGGTTGGTTCCCACGGAATACCAGGAGGCTTTGCCCTGCTGGACGGATTTCACCGCTAGATTGGCGTCATCCGATTTGTTTGGGTTATTGGTATTCGCATTCCCGGTTGTTGCGCAACTGGGGATTAGAATGACTCCGGCGATTGCCAGGGCCACGGATTTGAAGTTCCGGGTCATGTTCATCGTGTTTGTCTGGGGTTGATCCGGTCTGGAACCTTGGTGTTCCGTTCCGGGGCGGCGTGTTGTAAGCGACTCGATATGAACAATCAAGAACAAATTTACCCTTGAAAATGCAAGGATTTGCACAGTTCTGGGGTGGGAGAGAGGCCTCAATTCCGTGGAATTTTGGGTTCTGGGTCATGCGAAGACTCAGAAACTATGATCATTGATTATCAATGTCTTGCATGTAAAACATCGGAAATTTCACGATCCCGTGGTGGATTGGGCTTCCGACGGTGGCTGAATGGGCGGGCGTTCGGGTTCGGGAATGTGTTTGGAAACCAGTTGCACGGAGAATTGGTCGATCAACCAGCGTTGGTGGAGTTCCGGAACCGGGTCGGTCAGGGATAATTTTCCGTCGCGATCGAGCCGGCGAAGGATCACCCGGAGGATGGCGAAGGCGGTATCGCCGAGTTCTCCGTCGTCACGGTTGCGGTGGATGCGTTTGACTAGATCGGTTTGCGCGACCCGTCCGAGCAGGCCCGCGTGTGCGAGATCGATCAGGTGGGCGATTTCCACACCGTAACCGGTGGGGAAGGGTAGCATTTCCAAAACCCGGCGTCGCGCCGCGTATTCACCCGCCAGGGGTTGCAACACGGGCGTGAGCTCCGGGTAAAAAAGCGAGATGAGGGGTCTCACCAGAATTTCTGAAACCCTTCCGCCTCCTGCGGAATGTGTGTCGTCTCCCCGGGCAAGCGGTCGTTCATAGTAGGCCTTCACGTAGTCGATCCCGCTGTCCGTGAGCAAAGGACCAATCAGGCCTGTGACAAAACCCGCATGGAAATTCGAGATATCTCCGTCGAGATAGCAGATGATATCTCCGGAAGACGCGTGGAGGGCCTTCCACAGGTTTTCTCCCTTGCCGGGATGGCTGCCGCTGCCGGGCAGAATGTCGGTGGAGAGAAATACCCGCGCCCCGGCCCGGGCTGCGATTTCCCGCGTGCCATCGGTCGATCCGGAATCGATCACCAGCAATTCGTCCACCAGCGGCGCGCGGTCCATCAACTCGTTCCGCACGGTTTGCACGATGTGGCCGATGGTTTCCGCCTCATTCAACGTGGGAATGCAGACCGAGACACGCTGGCCGTCTTTTTTCGAGACCAAGGCACGGGCGTCCGAAAACTGGTTGTAATGGAAGCGCCGCATGGAAGAGCCGTAGCAGCACGTGGTCGGGATGGCAACCATGGGCAACCTGTGCGGCGAAGCATCTTGACGCGCAGGGCGGAAACGGCCACCTTCTGCGTCTGCCATGACCGTGCCTACTTCAGCCATCACACCCGGCCCAGACTTGGAAATCAAGGATGCCCGGATGATTTTCGAACCGATCTGGGAGGATTTGGAGCAGGAATATGGTGCCGAAAACCTACGTTTTCCCAAAGAAATCATCCTGCTGGGCGGGGCACCCGGATCGGGTAAGGGAACCAACACCGCTTTCATCGCCAAGACCCGCGGCCTGACCAGTGATCCGCTCGTGATGAGCGCTCTCCTCGACACCCCGGCGATGAAGAGGGTCAAGGATGCTGGCGGCATGATCGGCGACCGCGAGGTGCTGACTGCCCTGATGGGAGAGTTGCTCAAACCGGAGCACCGTGACGGGGTGATCCTCGACGGTTTTCCGCGCACCAAGGTGCAGGTCGAATGCCTGAAGATGCTTTATGAAAAGATGACCCAACTCTGGCGCGAACACCACGGGAGTCCGCTGGCGATTCATTTCCGCCAACCGGTCATCCAGATCATCGTTTTGTTTGTCGATGAAAAGGAGAGTGTCGGCCGTCAGCTCAAGCGCGGGCGGGAGGTGAAGGCATACAACGAGGAGGCGCGGCGTGCGCAGCTTGGCGAGTTGATGGAGGAACGCGCCACTGATTTTGATGAAAAGCTCGCCTCTCGCCGCTACCGGGTGTTCAAGGAGCAGACGTGGGATGCGCTGCTCTCGCTCAAAGATGTTTTCCATTACCATCTGATCAATGCTCAGGGCTCGCTGACCGAGGTGGAGCAGAATATCATCAAGGAGCTCGAATACCAAAGCTCGCTGGAACTCGACCCTCGCACTTACGACCGCCTCCGCACACTGCCGGTGGCTAGCGAGATCATCATCCACGCCCGCCAGGAACTCGTCAAACGGCTCGACGGATATGAACTCATCCAGCCGGAGCTTTTCCAGCGGGTGGTGACTTTTATTGAAACCATGATGATGCCGATCATCAAATGCCATGCCATTTCCGGCCACGCCAACATCAACTCCGAAGACCCGTTGTTGCGCGAACCCGGCGCCGTCGCCATGCTCATCGATATCTTTTCCGAGCGTGGTTATCATGCCGTGGTGGACATGCACCGCATCGAAATTCCGGAAACCTTCGATCTGACCACCGGTAAGATCACCTGCCGGATGAAGAAAGTCTATCGCACGATCATCCGCTTCAAAGGTTCCGAACTGCGGAGAGGGTGAGGCGTCAGAGGCTGTCTTAAAATGGCAGGGACCGTCTCTCCGAGCGGTCCAGTTGAATGGAAAGGAGAACGCGGGCGGCCATGAAAATGCTTAAAAAACAAATCATGGACGATAGTTCACACTTTATTCTCTCGGACTGCCCGGAGGATCGGTCCCTATCCTTTGAAAATATTCAGACAGCCTTTTAGAGCAGGCCTCTGGAAACGCTGTATTTCGCAGCGCAGCGCGGGCACTGGATGCTGATCTCGTCCGCGTCGCCGAAAAGATCATCCTGCCGGTTTTTCCAACTGCCGAGGATGGGCAGGATTTTTTCCAGGGTGCAGCCGCATTCGAAATGGAACCTCCGGGTTTCTAATAATTTAGTTTCCTCGGTGCTGTCGATTTTGGAAACGGCGGCTTCATCGAGCGCCTCTAACCACGTCATGTCGCAATCCGGTTGGGCTGCGACAAGCGCGAAGTTCTCGTCCTCCAGGCGGAATGCACGCGCCTGACGTTGTTCGGATTGTTCGTAGAATTGGGAGATCCAGGCGAAGGGATCCTTGCCGGCTATCTCCAGCGTGGAAGTGCGCGGTTCTGATAGATTCGGCGAGGTGGTTTGGGAATAGAGGAAATTGCGGTCGGGTTCGCGGATGTCCTCGGTGAATATCCGACCGGCGATGGCTTCCTCGGTGGATCCTCCGGTGACAAACAGATTGATGCGCGGGGCCCGCAGGTTTGCCGTCCAGGCAATGGTCTCCGCCCACGGACGCGCCACGAGATGAAGCACCAGCACGGTCATGGCATCCTTGAGCATCTGGTCCAATTCCGCCGGGTGGCGGATGCCGTGCTGCATCAGATGCAGATAGTAGTCGGTGTAAAGCGGTGTGAACTGCCCGCGCAGCAACAACGCATTGCGATGGCGGACAAAGACGGACTCGATGGTGGTGAAATCTTCGGTGGGGTGCATTGGAGGCATCAGGCTGGTGGGATCTGAGTATTTGCTAGAAGAGCCTGCGAGAATGGGTCTCCATCGGCGGCGAATTCGCGGAGATAAGCCAACGCAATTTCCTGAACCAACGAATCAGGGTTGAGCAGCGCCGCCTCGCAGGTTCGCCAATCGACAAAACGATCAAGTAATGCCCGGGCTTCATCCACGCTTGCCGTAGGAAGCTTATTGACCCAGCGGTTTCTGACGATGGATTCCAGGAAATTCACATCCTGAACATCTTTATCCCGGTTGGTCAGTTCCTTGCTGATCGCCAGATCAAGCGGATCTGGAAGCCATGTGCCATCGGTGTTTAGGGTGGCGCGTGAGAGGACTGCGCCAAACTCGTCAGCGGAGAATTCGTTCGGTCGGCGGAAGATGTCGAGTGGGCAATCGAGACCCAGAATGCGAACCATGCCGATGTCTTCGGCGGCATGGGCGATTTCAGCGCCCTCGACGGGCTTCCATCCGGGAAGTGTGTGAATGCTTAAATCAGAAAACCTGTCACAGATTTGCTCCAGCACTTCCGCCCATGCTTGTGGTGAATCCAAAGGATCAAACCACACATCAGCATCCTTGGTGGGCCGGTTGAAGCCGTGGGCGATCACCGCAAGCCCGCCGATGACGATCACGTCGTGTCCTTCGGTTAAGGCGGCGATGAATTGTGCTGTGGTGGTGCCCATGTAGCGACGGTTTCGTTGACCTTGCAGGCGATTTCCCAGAATTCCACGATGGAGGAAGGATTTCTGATCCAAGGCTCGCTGTTATCGGTGATTTTAGATGGAGGAGCGGACGTCCGTCTCCGCCGCCTTCGCTCACGAGCGATTCGGAAAGCCCATTCTTCCTTGAGCCGTGGGATCGGGATGCGGTATTGAGGAAAGGCCACGGCACGAAAATAGTCGATATCTGCTGCGGTGGAAAGGAAATTTTCGGACTATGGGACTACGACGGCCTCAGAATCTAAGAGGCTGTGTTAAAAATGGCAGGGACCGTCTCTCCGAGCGGTCCGCGCGAATGGAAGGAGACCGCGAGTGCCCATAAAAATGCTTGATAATCAAATCATGGACGATGGTTCATACCACGTTCTCTCGGACCGCTCGGAGAGACGGTCCCTGCCTTTCAGGATATTCAGTCAGCCTCGAGGCTCACTCGGACTCTACGTCGCCTTCGCCATAGAAGCTCTTGATATAGCCGTATTCGATCAGCGTGTCCTGCCAGGGAGCGAGCACATTGGGGTCGCGGAAGATGCGACCGGCCCTTGCCAACCACTGCTCGGCCTTGATCAGATCCTTGTCGTCATAAGCGATGGCGGCTTGGGCGTAGTAGTAATATGGCGAATCATCGAGGAAATCGTATTTCTCGGCCATGGCTTTGGCTTCGGCCGCCTTGCCGAGTTTCTTTTTTGAGAGCAGGATCTTGAACTCCACCAATCTGGAAAGCGCCATGTTTTCCTTGGGAATGCTCTTGAAGACTTTTTCAAATATGTCGCTGCATTTTTGCCATTCCTTGGTCACGAAATACACCTCGCCGATGTTGAATTCGATGCTTGGGTTTCCTTTTGAGAATGACAACGCCTTGGTGAAATCCGCGAGTGCTTTGTCAAACGCGCGCATCTCGACATAACAACTCCCGCGAAGATTCAGGATCTCCGGGCTGTCGCTGAAAATCCGGTATGCCTTGTCGAGGAATTCCAGGGTTTCGAAAATCCGTTTTTCCTGGAACAGGCGGTTGGCCTCTTCGAGGTTTTTAATGAAATCCTTGCGGGTTTCCTGCGGCAGGTTCAGGAAGGCCTTTTGGTTGGCTTGCAGTTCCTGCTTGGGTTCCTCCGGCTTCTTTTCGGCGGGGGCGGGTTTATTCTGCGCGGCTAGCGGAGTGACCAGAAGCAACAGGGAAAAAAGGGGAGTGGCTTTCATGATGAAGAAGGACATGCGGATGCTAATCATGGAATTTCCGGACTGCAAGCGCTCGTTCGTGCCTGATGGCGGGGCGATTTTGCGGAATTCGGGATCATTTCCTCGCACAAAATTCCGATGCCGCTTGGCGCGCCCATTGATCCGCCGAGACAACGGTTTCCAGAGTTGTGGAGGGCAGGACTTCGTGGGCGTCCATCACCGCAGAGACGCAGTGCCAGATGCCGGGAAATGGCAGGCGCCCGGCCCGGAAGGCGTCCACCGCGATTTCATTGGCCGCATTGAACACCGCGGGAAGCGTGCCGCCGGTTAAGCCTGCGCGGCGGGCCAGCGAGAGGGCGGGGAAATCATCCTCGCGCGGCGCTTCGAATTCGAGCTTCGCCAAAGTCGGGAAATCCAAGGGTTTCAATCCGCCACCGACGCGGGCCGGCCAGGTGAGCGCGGATTGGATCGGAAAACACATGTCGGTGCGGCTGAGTTGGGCCAGCACCGAGCCGTCGGTGAACTCGACCATCGAATGGATGATGCTCTGCGGGTGGATGACCACGTCGATGCGGTCCATGCCGATACCGAAAAGCCAGCGGGCCTCGATCATTTCGAGCCCCTTGTTGAAAAGGGTGGCGGAATCGATGGTGATTTTGGGGCCCATGTCCCAAGTCGGATGTTGCAGTGCCTGCTGCGGGGTGACGTGGGCGAGTTCGTCGGCCGGCAGTTTACGGAAGGGGCCGCCGGATGCGGTTAGAATGAGCCGTGAAACCTCGGACTCACCTCCTTGATGGCCGTCGAGGCATTGGAAGATCGCGTTGTGTTCGCTGTCCACGGGCAGCAACTTCACGTTGCGGCGTGATGCGGCGGTGGTGATGATTTCCCCGGCCATGACCAGGATTTCCTTGGAGGCGATGGCAAGATCCTTGCCTGCCTCGATGGCGGCGAGCGCGGGATGCAGTCCGGCGGTGCCGACGATGGCCACAAGCACGATGTCGGCTCCGGCAAGGGTGGCGAGTTCGATCAATCCCTCGGGTCCGGTGTGGATCGTGACGTTTTCCGGCAGCAGCGCGCGCAATGGAGCTTCCAGCGAACGGTCGTAGATCGCCACATGGCGGGCACCGGTTTCGCGTGCCTGCTCGGCGAGTTTTCCGATGTTTGATGCGGCGGCGAGAGCGACGATTTCGACGTGCTCCGGCAGTTCCCGCGCGACCTTGAGGGTGGAGGTGCCGATGGATCCGGTGGAGCCTAACAGGATGACGCGGCGTTTGCGTGCGGACTTCATGCGTGGGAGAGCAGGAACCATTTTAGATAGAAAAACAGCGCGGGTGCGGTAAAGCAGACGCTGTCGATGAGGTCCAGCGAGCCGCCGATACCCGGAAGCATCTGCCCGGAATCCTTGGCATCGAGGGCGCGCTTGATGATGCTTTCCGCCAAGTCACCAATGACCGCGAGGATGGAGAGCAGAAAGCTGAGGATGACGACGTGTGACCAGTTGCCGAAAATCGCGAGTTGCTCTGGAAACAAGGCGTAAAGCCCGCAGCCGGCGAGTTGTGAGAAAACCAGTGCGCCGCCGAAGCCTTCCCAGGTTTTTCCCGGACTCACATGCGGGATCATCTTGTGTCGTCCGATCATGGATCCGGTGATGTAGGCACCCATGTCGGTGAACTTGGTCACCGCAAGCAGCCAGAGCAGTAGGAATGCCCCTTGCACTCCCACCTTCCCATCGGCCACCCCCGCATCAGGAAGCAGAAAGACAAGGCGGGTCGCGAAGTTGAAGAGCAAAGGAATGTAAATGAATCCGAGCACGTTCGCCGCCACCGCAAGCAGTGATTCACGGCCCAGGATGGGGTAGCGGAGTTGCAGGGTGAACGAGCCGACGATGGCGATGAAGACGGCGAGCCCGTCGAGGTAAGGCAGCGGTTGATGTCCTGACAGGTAGGGCGCGTGCAGCGCGCCGCAATAGGCCGCCGCAAGCAGGATGCCGAAGCGCGGGAAGCACTTGATCCCGGAGGTCTGGAGCATCCGGAAATACTCAACGGTGGCGATCAGCATGAGAATTCCGATGAATCCGAGAAATCCGAGCGAATTGCGGCTGCAGAAAATCCATGACACCAGCGCCCAGAGAACCAGTGTGCTTCCGGTCCGGCGCGCGAAGACGAGCGCCTTGGACGGGGGAGGGGGCTTGGGTTGATCGGTCATGGGCGGACCATCCAAGACGGCCTTTGCTGGCATGGCAACTCATTCCATCAATTCCTCCGCAACCTTTTTTGGCACCCCGGGTTACATGACCGAACGAGGCCGACGACTGGTCTCTGATTTCCCATATACCCTACCACGATGAAAACGACCCCAATCATGACTCTGGGCGCATTGCTCGGCTCCTGCCTGATCGCCACCGCCACCGCCCCTGCTACCGCTATCGCCAAGGAAGCGCCGTCGAATCCTGAACGTTCGAATCATCCCGATCGCCCGATTCCTCCGGAAATGATGAAACAATTCGACAAGGATAACGACGGCAAACTTTCGCCTGAAGAGCGCCAGGCCATGAGGGCGAAAATGGAGGAACGCCAGAAAGAAATGCTCAAGAAATTCGACAAAGACGGCGACGGCAAGCTTTCCGAAGAAGAGCGCAAGGCGATGTATGAGGAAATGAAGACCAAAATGGAGGAGCGCCGTAAGGAAATGCTTTCCAAATACGATGCCGATGGTGACGGCAAGCTCAGCGATGAGGAGCGGAAAAAGGCTCGTGAAGCACACCAGGCCGAAATGCTCAAACACTACGACAAGGACGGCGATGGCAAACTCAGTGAGGAAGAACGTGCGGCCATGCCGAAAAGATTGGAAGGAGGTCCCGATCATCGTCCGGGTGCCGGCGGCCCTGGTGGCGACGCTGGTCCGGTGAAACCATCGGTGGAATAATCCCAAGTAAAAAATATTTCACAGCCGCGAACTGTCTCCACGGTTCGCGGCTTTTTGTTGTAGGGCACGGACCGGACCACTCCGCCCGTCATGTGAGCGCGCTTATGGCTGGAAACCGATGTGAACACCCGCGCGCGCATGTGGGCAGCCTTGTTGTTGGTTTTCTACTACGATTTTTCGGGAGCGAAAACCATTCCCTCCAGCCTTCGTGGCCGTTGTTGTTCCGCTATCGTCGCTGCCACGCCGGAAATCCGCAAACATCTCGTCGCAATGATCAGCTTGAATAGCAAATTTCCGAGTGAAATTTCCCGCTGGGTTGGCGCTTTGCCATATGAAAAGTGACAGGTGAATCATGGATGTGGATAAGAATCGATACAAGGTTGATTTTTGGGTTGAGATTACTAGTTTCGCTTCTTCATGAAAACATCCACTGTGCAAACCACTCTATGGCTGATCTTTTGTGCTGCATTCTCAAGTGCCAACCCGGTGCTTGTGGAGAGTTCGATCAACAAGACTTGGGAGCGCTGCCTGATCAGTGTATCCAAAGACGTGGCGACGGTTTCCTGTGCTGTCGGCTATGGCGTCCATAAATATCCACCCTCTGAACTTGAAGTTTTGGTGCCCGTTGTTTGGCAACAGGGCAAATCTCCGGACGCGGCCCCGAATAACCCAGATACAAAGGACTTCATGAAGTCCTGCGATCCAAGAATTGAGATTGGGAGGTCCGTATTCAAGCCTGATAAAATCACCTTTCGGAAGGACGAATCGTTGTCGAAGGATCTCAGTGTTGCCATTTGCCACTTCACTATTCGAATTGTTATTCCAAAGTCTTTTTCGATAGTCGTGAGCTATGAGCAGCCGATCTACAATGAACACGTCTACTACTTGCCACTTTTCGAGGACCAGCGGTCCCCGGAGCAGAGTGATGCGTATACTGTCAGCCTGTTTCCAACCCGGGGAGTAAAATTGAAACTATCAAGCAAGCATGCCTATAGTGTTATCGACATGTCCACAAGAGTGACCATCCACCCATGTCACAATGAGATGATTGCAGTGAAGGTAAAACCCGTCGAGGTTGGTGATGGCGGAAGCGGGAAGCCTGTCAATTTCTCTGCATCTTCGAACCCGTAAAAAACAATCCGATGATCGAGCTATTTCCATGATCATTTACCTCCTCGTTTTTCTCTCAGGTTTTTCCGCGCTGATCTATCAGGTTTTGTGGATGAAGCAGTTGGGGCTGTTGTTCGGAAATACCTCGCATGCTGCCGGGGCGACGTTAGCGGCCTTTTTCGCGGGTTTGGCGGTCGGGAGCTGGTTCTGGGGGAAGCGCTCGATCCGGTGTGGAAATCCGCTGCGCGTCTATGCAGGCCTGGAGTTGGGCATTGCCATGACGGCGCTGCTCTATTTCGTGGTGATGCAGGGCTATCATGTCATTTATCCGGAGGTGTATCAAAGTGTGCATTCGGGCGCGTGGCTTCTGCTGGTCAAATTTCTTCTGGCGCTGGTGCTGATTTTTCCACCTGCATTCTGCATGGGCGGCACCATTCCTATCATCGGCCAGCACTCCATCCGCAATCCGTTTCGTTTCGGTTCGACCTCGGCGTTGCTTTATGGAGTCAATACGTTGGGCGCGACCCTTGGCGCATTGCTGGCCGGTTTTTTCATGCCGCTTTGGTTTGGTTTCCGGGCGACATGTTTCATTGCCATGGGAATCACCGTAATTGTCGCTGTTCTGGCCTTTCTTGTTTCACGCTCGTCTTCGGCAATGCGCGTGGTTGAGGTCAACATGGGTGAGGATAAAGCATCGGCTGCCAGGAAGGATGCTGCGGATGACAAGAAGTTGGACAAGAACCGGTTCGCTCTGACGGTCATTTGTTTCTTGTCGGGTTTTGGTGTGCTGGCGCTGGAGGTGCTTTGGACGCGGATGCTTGCGTTGGTGTTGGAGAATTCGGTTTATACCTTTGCCGCGATTCTTGTGGTGGTGCTGTCATGCCTCGCCGGTGGGTCCTTGATCAGTTCCGTGCTTGCCCGGAGCAAGTGGTCGCCGAACCTTGTTCTAACGGTATTGCTTGGACTTAGTGGTATCGCGATTGCCATGACGCCCACCGTTTTCTTGAAAACGACCGATTCATTCCAGTTCCTTGCGGTCAAGGCGAGTTGGTTGGATTTCGTGTTTTTGATTTTCAAAAAATGCGCGCTGATCGTGGGGCCGCCGGCATTGGTGCTGGGGACGGTTTTTCCGTATTTGATGAAAATAGAGGAGCAGTATGCCACCTCGCCGGGAAGGAGTTTGGGTCGCCTCGCGATGATCAATACCATCGGTGCCATTCTCGGTTCTCTCGTCTGTGCTTTTCTTTTTCTCGAACAATTCGGCATGTGGCGTTCCATGCAGATCATGGGAGTCATTTATTTTCTGATGGCGATAGGGATGCCATCGGTTCGGAGCGGCGCGGGAATTGCGGTCAAGTGTGTCAGTCTTGCCGGGTTGATTCTGCTGTTTAAAGGGCTCAATCCGTCTCAACTGCCGGTGACCAGTGTGCTTGCGTTGCGGAAGGATGAAGTGACGATCAAAGCATGGGAGGGGAGCGATTGCACGGTTTCGGTCGTGCGTGGCAACGACGGGTTGGCCATCAAAATCAACTCAGACTACGGGTTGGGTTCCACGAACGGTCGCGTAAGGCAAGCTTGCCAGGCTGAAATCCCGCTGATGTTGAAGCCGGATGCGAAATCGATCTTTTTTCTTGGGATGGGGACGGGCATCAGTGCGGGTGGTGCTCTATCCGATCGGTTTCCCCAGGTGGAGCGTGTGGTCACATGCGAACTCTCACCCAATGTCGTTATCGCGTCCAAGGAGTTCATGACCGACGTGGACGGGGTCGATCTCACCAACGGTCTTTTCACAGACAAGCGCTCCACGGTTCTGATAGAAGATGGACGTCACTATCTCCTGGCCACCAAGGAGAAGTTCGATGTGATCGACGCGGATTTGTTTGTTCCATACCATTCCGGCGCGGGCAGTCTTTACACCACAGAGCATTTCGAAAGCGTGAAGCATCGTCTCAAACCGGGTGGGATTTTCGTCCAATGGTTGCCAACTTATCAGCTAACTGATTTTGAATTCCACGTGATCGGAAGGACCATGCTGGAAGTGTTCGGTCAGGTTTCGCTATGGCGCTGTGATTTCGCGCCGTTCAATGAGGTGGTCGCCTTCGTGGGGCACAATGGGGGGATGCCGTTGGCGGCTTGTGACATCGATGATTCCAAGATAAGGAAGGATTTTTTGGAGGGGAATGGCAATGCTGACATTTACCAGACGCTCAATCCGCAGATGGCCTTGTTGTATTATGGTGGAAACGTGACGGCCTCGAAGGAATTGTTCGCGGGGTATCCGGTCAATACGGATGACAAGCCGGTGATTGAATACATGGCCCCGAAGCATTACAGAAACATAGGCAAGGATAAGACTCCATGGTTTGTGGGGCCATATATCGCAAAGTTCATCAAGGACCTGCAGAATACATGTCCTCCGGACAAGGACCCCTTGCTTGTCAACCGGACGCCTGCCAACCGTCGCCTGCCGTTAGCCGGGAGCGCGTATCACGAGACGAACTTGTGGGATCGGGTGGGGAATAAAGCCGAGTGTGCCCGGAGTTGGGAGAAATTCATTAAAGAGTGGCTCGGGCAGTAGGATGATTTTTCAATGATCACAAGCCGGCGAGCCGCCCGGATAGACGATGCCGCTCGTGATCCGCACCTTGTCGCGCGCTTCTAGAAAATGGAGTAGTCCATCAAGATCCATGCCTGCAGCAGAGCAGGTGTGGAAGGTGGTGGATTTTCCGAATTTCTCGTTCACGACTTCCATCAACTGGCTGAGGCGTATGCCGTCCGGATAAGTGGCGACGAGGTCGATGATATCGTGTCCGTGGATGGCAATGGCGTCGTGGGTCATGTGTGGTGTGGTGAGAGGCGGGGAGATTGGGACTTGGTGTGAGAATAGCAAGCTTGTGCTGAAGCATGGTTTCAGTCCGTGGTGTCCGGGCGGGCGATGAGGGTGGTGAAGCGGTCTTCGAGTTGACGGAGGATGTCCGGGTCCTCGACTTTTCCGCCGTCGGCGGTGGTGATGTAGAGGGTGTCCATTGCGACGCCCTTTTCGGTGCAGATGCGGGCGTGCGCGGTGTTGAGTCCGTAGTGGTTGATGGTGTGGAAGAGGTCGTGGAGCAGTCCGATGCGGTCGAGCGCCTGGAGTTCCACCGTGGTGCAGGTGGGGTGGAGTTCGTTGCTGACGTAGGCCTGGACGGGGACGGGGATGGCCTGGTCGTTGCGGGCTTTGAGGAAATTGACGCGGCGTTTCAGATAGCGTTCGGGTTCGTAATCGGCGGATGAGAGGATGGACTCGAAGGTTTCGAGGAAACGCTTGCGGGTGGAGGTGGCGGAGATCGTCTCGAAGTTGGTGGTGCAAACGCGGAAGATGTTCACCACGATGCTATCAGTGCGGGTGAAGAGGTCGGCTGATAGAATGTTGATTTGTTCCGATGCGAGGGCGCAGCAGATTTTTTCCAACAGAAGTGGGCGGTCGCGGGTGGCGAGCACGAGTTCGGTGTAACCTTTGTCGGTGTGGTCGATCCACTTGATGCAGGATGCGAACGGGTCGTGGGTGGATTCCTCGCGTTGGAGGAAATGGCGGACGGTGCGGACCTGGGTGACGATGTGCGAGGCCTGGCGGAAGTGGAAGGCGGAGGAAGGCATGCGCTCGAAGTGGAGCATGACATCCGGGTGGTAATCCGGGCGCATCAGGCCGATGACTTCATCGCGCAGGGAGAGGCGGTCCGCATCGAGTTTTTTCGAGTATTCTTCGCGTCCGTTTTCGAGGAAATTGCGGGTAGCGGAGTGGAGTTGGAGCATCAGGCTTTCCTTCCATCCGTTCCATGCGTCCGGGGCGGTGCCGTTGGAATCCGCGAAGGTGAAGAGCAGGAGCGCATCGAGATTTGAACGGTTTTTGACGATGGCGGCGAATTCCGCGATGACTTCCGGGTCGTCGAGGTTGCGGGTGGTGGCGGTGCGCCAGAACGTGAGGTGGTTGTCCACCAAAAACATGATCAGGGTGCGGCGTGCGCCTTGGATCTGGAGGCGGTTGCAGAGGCGCGCGGCGAGCATGGCGGAGCCGTCGATGTGTTCGCGGACGTTTTCGGCGCGGCCGGTATCGTGGAGGATGACGGCGAGGTAGAGCGCGTAGGGGTCTTCGATCTCATGGAGGAAGCGGCGGTAGATCTCGCGGTTGGGTTTGACGTCCGAGATGAGTTGATCGAGTTGGTCCATGCAGCGCAGCGTGTGTTCGTCCGCGGTGTAGCGGTGAAAGAACTCATGTTGGACGAGGCAGTCGAGCGCGCCGAATTCGGGCAGGTATCGGCCGAGGAAGCCGATGCTGTGCATGAGGCGCATGATGCGTGCCACTTCGCCCTTGCGTTCGAGGATGGCTTGGAAGATGACGCGGTTGATTTTAGAGTAGCGGAACGGGCGGTCGATGTCCTCCCAGTGGTTGGCGATGAGGCGGCGGAGCTGCGGGCTGAGTTTGAGGTTGCGGAGTTGGCAGTGTTGGAAGAGGCGCATGAGCCGGTGCGGATCATCGGTGAAGATGTCGGGGTTGGCCGGGAAAAGACGTCCGTCGCGGGCGATGAATCCATCGAATTCTTCGCGGGACTTCCTGCGGAATGTTAGAAACGAACGGATGCCGGAATCCGCGCGGGTTTCCTTCTCGATCTGGAAGCTTTCCATCAGCGAGAGTGTGTGTTGGTGGATGTAACGCGTGTGGCGGTAGTAGTCGCGCATGAATGCCTCGGTGCTGCGGAGGATGTCGCGCTGGGGATAGTTGAACGCGGTGGCGACGACGCCCTGGAGTTGGAGTGTCAGTTGGTCGGTGGCCTTGCCGGCGTGGTAGTGGAGTTCGTTGCGGACGCGGTGGAGGAAATCGTAGGCGTCTTCCATTTCCCGGCAGGCGGAGGCGGTGAAGAGCTTGTTCTCGACGAGGTCGGAGAGTTTAGAACTGCCGCATTTGACTCTGGCGATCCACTGGACGCTTTGGTAATCACGCATGCCGCCGCAGCTTTCCTTGACGTTGGGTTCCTGCAGGAAAACGGTGTAGGAGTATTTTTCATGCCGGGTGTGCAGGTCCTGGCGGCGGAGTTCGAAGAATGCCTCCTGATCCCTGCTGATGCATTCTTTGGCGAAAAGGGACTGGAATTGCTGGAAAAGCGCCTCATCGCCGGAGATCAGGCGCGCATCCATGAGTGCGGTTTTGTTTTCCTGATTGATCTTGGCTTGTTCAATGCACTCCTTGGCCGAGCGGCAGGCGTGACCGACCTTGAAGCCGACATCCCAGAGCAGGTAGAGGATGTCCTGGACAAGTTCCTGGAGTGGAAGGGGAAGTTTGTTAGACGCGCGGGGGAGAAGGAAGAGCAGGTCGATATCCGAGCGGGGATTGAGCAGTGAGCGGCCGTATCCGCCGGTGGCGACAAGGGCGATGGGCAAAGCGTCGCCGGTTTTGCGGGTATTGAGCGACGCCTGGAGGATTGAGGAAAGAATGGTATCGATGAGTGCGGCGCGGTCATGGGCTATTTCCAGGCCGCCCGCACCGGACCGGTGGTGCATGAGGATGCGTTTTTCCTCGACCTTGAGGAAACGCTTGTAGAGGTCGATGCGTTCGGCGGGGGAGAGTTGTCCTTCGAGGGCCGGCTTGAGGACTTCTTTGGCGTGTTGTTCGAGAGTCTTGATGTAGTTGCGCATCATGGGGGAGTTGAGGTTACGCGAGTGATGCCATGGGAGAGCCGATTTTCGCGTAGAGTTCGGTTAGGCTGGCCGAGTGATCGCGGAGATCTGGAGCGAGTTGGACGGCGCCGGGTTCGAAGATCGTGATGGTGGAGGATCCGCCGAAGGCGAAGTAGCCTTTTTCCGCGCCTTTTTCCGCGGGTTGTCCGGGGGTGAAGGTCTGGTGAATGGTGCCGACGCAGGTAGCTCCGATTTCTAACAGTAGAACGGTACCGAACTGGCGGGTCTGGAGTTGGGTGATGGTTCGTTTGTTCGTCCAAAGATAGGCGAGGCGTTTGCGCAACGCAATGGGAGAAACCGAGAAGAGAGGTCCTTCGATCAAGCGGGTTTCCGTAGGAGTGCCCGCCACGGGGAAATGAAAGCGGTGGTAATCGACCGGGCAAAGCCGGGATAGGATGAGCGTGCCGTCGGCATAACGACTGGCGAGGGTGGTGTCGCCCAGCAGCTCTGGCAGATCGAATTTCTGGCCTTTCACGAAAACCCCCTCGATGGCGGAAGCGCGTTCAAAACCGAGATGCCGTCCGTCGGCCGGGAAGACCGAGATGGAATCATCGGGATCGATGGGGCGGGCTTGTGGGTTGAGTTTGCGGTAGAAAAACTCGTTGAAGCTGCCGAATGAATCCGGAGAATCGGCGAAATCTGAGGGGTCCAGATGGTAGTTTGCGATGAAGGGGGCGATGCGCGATGCAGATTGTGGGGTGCTCATGCGTCTGCCATACCATGCGGAGAAAAACCTGCGTTTCACCAAGGTTTCCAGGGCTATGGCACCGAGCGGGTGGCCATAGGTCCAACGCAGGAAGCCTTCCCCATAGACCTGTTCGGTCTCATAGGTTTTTGTGTCACGGTTGAAGTAGCGGATCGGTTCCACGGCGGAGGTTGTATCCGCAGAATGCCGGGTTCGCAAGGGCGGTGATGATGCGCCTACTTAGCACAAGAACCCGCCACGGTCCGGATGTTGATAAGGGGGCAACTTGGGGAGAAGTGCGGGGACAGAATGTCCCCACGACGGACTGGGGCTGCAAGTCCCAGCCACGATTTGCTGCCTTTGAACCTTCAATTTCCTCGGGCGCTTTCATTCCTGCGTCCACCACCCGCAACCCGCGGCCCGCACATTCCGGCGGTTCCAAGTGACCAGATCGTTGTATGCGAGCCCCTTGCCGCCGAAGATGTCCAGGGCGCTGCCCACGGTGATGTCCACATTGCCTTGGCTGGCGTCTTCGACGAGTAGGACGTCGCCAATCGAGGCGGCTCCACCGGCGTAGGTAATCGGAATTTTCCCCCAATCTCCCAGCAGTGCGACGAGATGTGCATCGATGCCGCCGCAGAGGCCCTCGACATCGGCGGCGTGGATGAGGAATTCCGCGCAATACGGAGCCAGTCGGTCAAGCGTGGCGGCGGTCACATCGAGATCGGTGAGGGTTTGCCAGCGATTCATCGCCACGGTCCAACCGGCGGATTTTCGGCGGCAGGAGAGATCGATCACCAGCTTGTCCACGCCGACGGCTTTCACCAGCGCGTCGAGGTTTTCTGATAGAAATTTTCCTGCCGGGTCAAACAAGGTGGACGTCACGATTACGTGGCTGGCACCGGCATCCAGCCAATGCGCGGCGTTTTCCGCGGTGATGCCGCCGCCGATCTGGAGTCCGCCTGGCCATGCGGCGAGTGCCTCGCGGGCGGCCTCGTCGTTGCCGGGTCCCAGTTTGATCACGTGGCCGCCGGTGACATGATCGCTGCGGAATTTTTCCGCAAACCATGAAGACGGCCGGTCTGAGACGAAGTTTTCCCGCGGTCCGGCACCTTCATCACGCAGACTGCCGCCAACGATTTGTTTCACCATTCCCTGGTGGAGGTCGATGCACGGGCGGAAGCAGGTCATGGCGGGTGGGATTGTGGACAACCAAGCGCCACCCGACAAGTCGAATGGTGTTTCATTCCGATTGACCAGCGGATTGGGCCGGAAATAGAGTCCTTCATCTTACTTCAGCTCAAATCAGCCTCCAAATGTCACCCGCTCAGGTCATGGGATACGAATGCGAACCCGCTAACGAGCCGGCCACCAGTGCCTCCGATGTCCGGAGCGGGTCCTGCGGCCTCAGGCGAAAAATGCCGGTGTCTCGCTGGCTCAAGATCGGGTTGAGCTTGTTCGTGCTGATTCATGTCCCGGTAAACTGGGCGCAATACGGACCGATGGGCATGTTATGGTTGTGCAACATCGCCTTGCTGCTGACCTTGGCGGCCGTATGGCTCGAAAGCCCGTTGTTGACTGGCATGGCGGCGGTGGGCGTGCTCATCATCCAATTCCTGTGGCTTGGCGGGTTGCTGGGTGGCCTGGCAGGGTTTGGTTTTTCGGAATCCTTGAGCTATTTGATAAATCCACGGATTTCCCTGCTGGCCCGCTGGCTTTCGTTATACCATGGCTGGCTTCCATTTGTGTTATTATTCCTACTCCACCGACTGGGATACGACCGGCGCGCACTGGTTTGTTATCTGCCACTTGCGGCCATCATTTATGTGCTGTCCTTCTGGCTGGCTCCTCCGGTGCCAACCCCGGTGAACCGGAACAGTTTGCCCGTCACGGTCAATTTCGTCCATGGCCCGGACTACCATACCCGGCAATCCTGGATGCCTCCCGGATGTTGGTTGGTGACGGTCATGTTGGTTTCCTCGCTCGGCCTTTTCCTTCCAACTCATCTCGCGTTGCACCGGATTTTTCCACCACCCTGATGAATCCGGCGCTCGGTTATCTAACGCATCTTCTCCGCCCGGGTTCTACTCGCTGGCGGCCCATCCTCGCCGTCCATTACCTGACTTACGCATGCGAGTTCCGCTGTCCTTATTGCAGCGACGGCACCGGCAAACCGTATCATCAATTGCGTTCTCCGGTGCTGCCTGCCGACCGGGTGCTGGATCTGTTTGCCCGCATCCGCCGACATTGCGAATACCTCGTCATCACCGGAGGCGAACCCTTACAGCATCCCGAGTTCAACGAAATCCTGGCCCGCACGGCAGCGCTTCGTTTCCGCGGTGTTATTCTAACGACCAATGGCCGCCACCTTGAACGTGCGCTCCCTGCTGTGGCGGGTTCCGTCACCGAACTGGTGGTCAGCCTGCAAACGATGGATTCCGCCAAGGCGGACCTGGAATACGGTCGGGCGGGTGCCCACCGGCAGATCCTCGACAACATCGAATGCGCCGCAAACCATTCCGGCCGGAAATATGACATTGTCATCTCCAGCGTGGCCACTCCGGAAAATCTGGCGGATTTGCGTGAAGTCTATCAATATGCCAGCGAACGCGGCTTTCGACTTGCGGTTTGCCCGCAATTGGTCGGTGTTAAGGCTCATTCCGCGCTGGATAACAACCCTGCCTACCGTGAGTTGTTCGATTTTTTGATCACCCGAAAAAAAGCGGGAGACCGCATCCAGGGCACCGTGGATTATCTTGAATACATGCGTGACTTGAAAAAGTTCGACTGCCGCCCATTCACCATGCTTGTGGTCGGCCCGATGGGCGAGGTGTTTTACCCCTGCCTCGAATTGGGCCATCCCGCCGGAAATTTGCTGGATGAACCGGACCTGAACCGGATCCGGCGAGACGGTTGCGAGCGATATGGCCCGCAGCCGGATTGTGGAACGCAATGCCACTCCGCCTGCGCTCTTGGATTTTCACGGATTCTGGCCAATCCGCTATCGCTGATACATGAGGGATATTTGATGGCACGGGCTACAGGCTGATAAGCCTTCGGCTTGAAGAGTCTCATTTCGGCCTCGGGGCGAGTTTGCGACGGTCATAGACCGCCGCTACAGGACTGACGGACTCAAAACTTTCCACCCAGCGGGACGGGTCGGGTCATTTGATAATAGTCCCACGCATTCAGCAGTCGGTGACGTCCGTAAAGCACGGACTCGATCGACCCACGGCAGCTCGTCCAACAATCGCGACACTCGTTTGTTTGATGACTTTCTAACAATCTGTGTTCAATCTCCCGCGTGTCGTCCGTGAGGATGTTGCCGACGGGATGCCCCAGCCGGTCGATGCAAAAGGAAACCTGCCCCCGGCAATCGATGTTGCACAAGTTTCTTCCCGCATGACAACGGCCGGGCGTGGAACCGGAAAATTTTTCAAGATAGCCACGTAAGGCGACAAAATGCCGGTGACGCTTCTTTAATTCCAGCAAGCGCCGGCCGGGATCTGCAGAGGACTCCCGCCCGGGTTTGTTTCCCCGGCTGTGGCTGTATAGGGTGACCAGATAGGTGATCCCGAGTTCTTGGCACAGCCCGATGAGCGGTTCCACATCGTCAAGGTTGTCGTCCATGATGACCGAGATCATGTTGACCCGCTGCTCGGGGTGGGTGCGGGTCTCATGCAGAATGCGCAATGCTTCCAATCCTTGCGCGAAGGCACCTGCTTTGCCGCGTTGGGCATCATGATTTGCAGGGTCGGAGTAGTCGAGGGACACGCTGATTTCCATCATCCCGGCCTGCCAGAGTTGGCGGGCCAAGGACTCGGTCACGAGTGAACCGTTGGTAATCATCACCGGAAAATGATGCTTTGCCAGAGCGCGGGTGATTTCTATCAATTCAGGGTGCAGCATCGGTTCGCCACCGCCGACGGAGATGATCTGCGGTCCGATCTCATTGAGCTTGTCGGAAACGATCGCGGCTTCGGCTGCGGACAAGCGCCCTTTGTCGCGATATTCCTCTTTCCAGAAATCGCAGATGCCGCAGCGGAAGTTGCAGTTATAGAGAATCTGGAGGTTCACATGCACCATGCGCCGTGTGAGGAAATTCCGTGCGAACCGCAGTTTTTTTCCGGAGGTGTTTCGAATCAGGGAAAACATGATTGATGGGGTTTTCTGTTATACTTCATCCGGCACAGGTTTTCCAAACAAACTGTAACGGAAAATCCAAAGCACAAAGCCGACAGCGACGATAAACAACAACTCCGTCAGTTCCTCCCACACCACATACCAGAGCAGATTCCCGGAAAACGCGGCAGATAGGAACAAGCGCATGAAGCCGAATCCAAGAGGGCCGAGCGCTGAGGCAAACAGCATCTTGGCGAGCGGTACCGGATCGTTTTTCTTAAATGCCAGCACCCCCCACGCCGTGCATAGGAACACGATGGCCAGAGACGGACAGTAGTAGTTTTCAAACCATTGCGAACTGACCATGAGCGCGTAATTTTCGATGCTTCCCAACACGCTGGCATCGTATGCCACCACCTTGATGTCAGCGCAGAACGGCATGGTGGCGACCACTATCGTCGCCGGAATGAGCATTTTGAAAACCTGTTGCAGCTTGCACGGCACGGATTCGTATTTGATGCAGTGCTTGCAAAGACTCAGGAACGCGCAACG